>JAGRPB010000343.1 GCA_020439945.1 Verrucomicrobiia bacterium | reverse complement strand
GAGAAACGTGAGGAAGCGCGGCGAGCACAGGATGGCCCGATAGCTGGCGCGCAACGCCTCGGGCAGGGATTCGCCATTTTCGAGCGCCTGTCGCCCGATCCCGAGATAGGGCGCGAGCTGCTCGGCAGTCACGGGCCGGCGAAAGGCGCGCCGGGCGAAGCGGCCCACCAATTGGTCGAGGCCGGCGGCGGGATCGGCTTCCCACTTCTTGAGACCGTCTTCGCCAAAGAGATAGCGTTTCACCGTTCCTCGATCGGCGACGGGATAGATCCGCTCCATCTCAATGCCGCTGTGGGCGATTCCGGCAAAGCCCTGCTTGGCCAAGTCCCGCCCCTTGAAGGATACGTTGCCTCCCTTGGCCCCGGTGGGTGCCTTTTTCAACTCACCATCGTTCGGCTTCAACTCGAGCCGGTGCCCCTTTGGAATCCATGCCTCAAACACGAGGTCGCGCGGCTGTCCTGTGGCCTCGACCAATCCGATCATCGACAGGAGAGGCGCATTGGACTCGCATTCGCCCGACCGCAGGGTGCCCCACACCGCACCGTCGGAGCCGGGATTGACGGCCTCGACCTGCTTCAGGGTGATCCGGTACCAGCCATCCTCGGGAGCGTAGGTCGGCACCCGGCCGAAAAACTGAAGTCCGATCGGCCAGGTGACGCTCTTGCCGTCGCGAAGGTCGGGTCCGCGATAGTTCCCGCCGCGATTCTGGGTGAGCTGCTCCGGGGTGAAGGATTTCGCAAACGTCGCGTCGCCCTGCAACGCCCGGTGAAAGGCATCGTCGAGCGCCAAGTCGGCCACATCGAGGTAACGTGCGAGCTGATGATGCGAGAGCTGCTGCGCATCGGCCACGGTTTCGAACCCGTGCGCCCCGGGATCTTCGGGCAGCAGGTCTTTCAACGGTATGTCGATGCCGAGCAGGTCGTGGACGGTGTATTCGTATTCCACTCGCGTCAGTCGCCGGCTCCGGACGCGGCCGTTTTCCGTTGCCTCGGCCCGGTCGGCCGCGACGAGGGGTGCCTTGAGATCGGCGAGAAACCGGTCCAACTCGGGAGCCTCGGGACGCGGCTTTTTCTCGGGCGGCATTTCCCCTGCCCGCACCCGGTCGAAGACGCGCTCCCACTTGGCGAGGTTGTCCCCGTTTGCCGGATCAAAGGCGAAATCGGCGAGGTTGAGCTTCCCCTTCGCCACATCGGCGTCGTGGCATTCGTAACAGTGCCGGTCGAGGAAAGCCGCGACCGACTCCGGCAATTCCGCGGCACGGACGGAACATCCAAACAGGCCAACCAACCATACAGTCAGGGCAGATGTCCAGATACAGGAGAAACGAGCGATCATACGAGAAAAAACAAGGCGGCCGGTAAGGAAACCGGAGCGAACCGCTTTTCAAATACGCGTTCGCCTCCGCCTCGGTTCAAAAAAGGGCTGGCAAACGCCACCCCGACAAGGTCCAGTGAGCGTCGCATGAACCCTCGAAAATCCCTGTTCCGGCTTCTCCTCCCGCTGGCCTTCATGGCGACCGCGCATTCGGCCCGGGCCGCGGAAACGCCCAACATCATCGTCATTCTCGCCGACGACTTCGGCTACGGCAGCGCGGGGTGCTACGGAGCGGATCCGGCCCTGGTGCGGACGCCGAACATCGACCGTCTCGCCAAGGAAGGGCGACGATTCACCGACGCGAACACGACCTCGTCGGTCTGCTCGCCAACCCGGTATTCGGTGCTCACGGGGCGCTACTGCTG
>JAGRPB010000342.1 GCA_020439945.1 Verrucomicrobiia bacterium | reverse complement strand
CGGTAAAACGACGACTTCCGGAAAGCTGGCGGTGCACTTGAAGAAACAGGGGCGTCGCCCGCTGCTCATCGCGCTCGATCTCTATCGCCCCGCCGCGATCGATCAGCTCGCCCAGATCGGGAAGCAGATCGATGTGCCGGTTTTCACCCCCGAACCGGGCGAAACCGACGTGGTGAAAGTCGCCAAGCAGGCGATGAAATGGATCGAGACACAGAACGGAACGGTAACGATTTTCGATACCGCCGGTCGCCAGGAGATCGATGAAAACCTCGTCGCTGAGCTGAAGAAGCTCCGCGATTTCCTCGATCCCAAGGAGACCCTGCTCGTGGCCGATTCCGCCACCGGTCAGCAGGCGGTCAGCGTGGCCACGCATTTTGACGAAGCGATCGGGATTACCGGCCTGGTGCTGACCAAACTCGACGGGGATGCCCGCGGCGGCGCGGCCTTGTCGATGCGTTCGGTGACCCAGAAGCCGATCAAGTTCGCGGGCACGGGCGAGAAGATGTCGGCGCTGGAGACCTTCGATCCCGATCGGGTGGCGAATCGCATTCTCGGGATGGGAGATGTAGTCGGCCTGGTGGAAAAAGCGGCCGAAGCCATGGACGAGGAGGAAACGATGCGCATGGCCAAGCGGCTGCAGAAGGCGCAGTTCGACTTCAACGATTTCCTCTCCCAGATGAAGATGATGAAGAAAATGGGCGGGATGCAGGATCTCCTCGGGATGCTCCCCGGCATGGGGAAGCAAATGGCCAACCTGCCTGCGGTTGATGACAAGAAGATGAAGCAAACCGAGGCCATCGTGCTCTCGATGACGCCGAAAGAGCGCACCCGCCCCGAGATTATCAACGGCTCACGCCGCAAGCGCATTGCCCGCGGCAGTGGCACGACCGTCATGCAGGTGAATCAGCTCCTGAAGCAGTTCGGCATGATGCGCAAAATGATGAAGAGCAAGGGCAAGATGAAGAAGATGATGAAGCAATTCGGCGGTGGTGGACCGGGCGGCATGGGTGGGTTCCCGGGGTTTGGGTGATTCGGAGTGCTGAAGGGTGGGCTAAATTTGGAACCGCTGATGAACGCAGATTGACGCTGATATTTCCCTTTCAAACGAAACCGCTCTTAAACCCTGAACAACATCACTCACTGCTGAACTGATTAGAAAGATCTGCGTGAATCTGTGTCCATCTGCGGTTCCCTTCCAAACCATGCCCGAGCAAACTCCAAATCCACGCGACCAACGCCGCAGCTACGAGCGAGGGGCGCTGAGCCGCGAGAATCTCGACCCGGATCCGGTGGTGCAGTTCCGCGCGTGGTTTACCGACGCTACGGAAACCCCTGAGGTGATCGAACCGAATGCGATGACGCTTTCGACGGTCGATGTCGAAGGTCAGCCCAATTCCCGTACGGTCCTGCTCAAGGCCTTTGACGAGCGCGGTTTCGTCTTTTTCACCAACTACGAGAGCCGCAAGGCGGCCGAAATCGCGGCGAATCCGAAAGTGGCTTTGTTGTTTCCATGGATCGCCCTGGAGCGGCAGGCGAAGATTCAGGGCACGGCAGAAAAGATCAGCCGGACGGAGACGGTGAAATATTTCCTCTCCCGCCCCGTGGGTCACCGGCTTGGCGCCTGGGTTTCGAACCAGAGCAGCGTGGTGTCCTCGAAAAGCCTGCTGCTGACCAAGCTCGACGAGATGAAGCGCAAGTTCGCCGACGGCGAGGTGCCGCTGCCGTCGTTCTGGGGCGGCTACCGGGTACGCCCGCGGCTGTTCGAGTTCTGGCAGG
>JAGRPB010000341.1 GCA_020439945.1 Verrucomicrobiia bacterium | reverse complement strand
CATCGAAATCAGCCTGCCCGCGCCAGCCACCCCTCCCGTCGTCCTGTCCGTGCTGCGCGAGATGAGCGGCAAACTGGCGGCGAAGCAGGAGGCGTGATTTTCCGAAAATGGCGACGGAGTCACCTCTCCTTGCGCCCGCCCCGCGACGTTCTAGGTTGGTGCGATGAGTCTCGCTTCCCCTGACCCCGGCCTCCCGGTCATTCCTGAAATCGCCATCGGCCCGCATTCTCTCGGCGGCGACGAGCCGGTCTTCTTCCTCGGTCCCTGCGTGATCGAATCGGAAGGTTTCCTGCGTGAAACCGCCAGGAAGATCAAGGAGATCGCCGATGCGGCCGGCGCCCGTTTTGTTTTCAAAGCCAGCTACGACAAGGCGAACCGCAGTTCGGCAAAATCGTTCCGCGGCATGCCGTGCCGGGAAGGCTGCGAGTTGCTGGCCGATGTCGGTCGCGAGATCGGGGTGCCGACCACGACCGACATCCACTCGCCCGAGGAAGCCGCCATAGCGGGAGAGTTCATCGATGTCCTCCAGATTCCCGCGTTTCTCTGCCGACAGACCGACCTGATCGAGGCCGCGGCGAAAACCGGCCGGGTGATCAATGTAAAAAAAGGCCAATTTTTGGCGCCGTGGGACGTTAAGAACATTGCCGAGAAGCTGATTGCTTTCGGAAACTTGAATTTCTTTTTTACTGAAAGAGGGGTGAGCTTCGGATATAATAATCTGGTGGCCGACATGCGGTCGCTCTACTGGATGCGTGAACTCGGATATCGGGTGGTGTTCGACGCCACGCACTCGGTGCAGCGCCCCGGCGGTCTCGGTGACAGCAGTGGTGGCGACGGCAAACTCGCTCCCGTGCTGGCTCGAGCGGCAATCGCGACCGGCTGCGACGGAATTTTCATGGAGACCCATCCCAATCCCGCGGAAGCCCTGAGCGACGGCCCGAATCAGGTGCCGCTCGACCGCCTCGGAGCGGTGCTGGCCCGCTTGCGGAAAATCCATGCTGTGATTCACGAGGAATTCTGAACAAAATCTCCCTTCGATTGACGAAGTCTCCCACCAGTCCGATGCGCCTGTCCCCTTCCCTCACACTCGGCCTCGCCCTGACGCTTTTCGGCGCCGCGGCGTTGACGGGTGCGGCGCGCCTGATGGCCCAGGCGAGCGACGGTCAGGACAAGCCCGCCATCGCTCGTCCCGACAACAACGAGAGCACGAAATCGATGTCGATTGGTGAGGATCAATCGGATTCGGAGGAGCCCGCCGAAACCGACGAAGTGGAAACCGAGTCGAACAACCTGAATGAATTGATCCCGATCGGCCGGATCTTCGAAGGCGTGAAAATTCCGAGTTATTCCGGAGACACCCTCAGCTCCGTGGTTCACGCCGCCTTCATGCGCCGGGCCGACGACGAACATCTGGAGATGGAGATGCTGGAGATCGTGGTCTATGATGGGGAGGAGCCGGATTCGCGCATCCTCACCGACCGCGCCATCTACGACATGGAGGCGAAGACCCTGCGCAGCACCACCCCGGCCAAGATCATCCAGAAACAGTTCGAGATGACGGGCGACCGCATGATTTTCGACAGCACCACCCGAATCGGTCACATGTTCGGCAATGTGAAGACACGTATTTTCCAGGTCAATGAACTGATGAAATCCGAGGAATCCTGACCTCTCCCGCCCCTTTTTTTCCGTCTCCTCCACCCCCCCCCCCCCCCAAACCTCCGGTCAGAAAAGAATCCCAATGATCCCTCGATTCCGAGTTCCCCCTCACCCCCCCAACCCCGGGGCCCCCCGTTTCCCTACCGGGGAAACC
>JAGRPB010000340.1 GCA_020439945.1 Verrucomicrobiia bacterium | reverse complement strand
GGCGGTTCCGCTTCGGTTCTTTCCGTAAAGCAGTCTCTCGCTCCGAATCCTGGTGCCGAAACGCTGGCGAGCTTCGGGGATGGCGCCGCCGCGGTCGTCCGGGCGCCGGCCGGGAAAGGGGCGGTGATCTGCTGCGGATTTCTTCCCGCCCTTTCCTACATCAAGGCCGCGCTGGACCACCGGGCCGCCCTGCAGAAGAAGGTCGACGACGGTGCGGAGCTGACAGCTGACGAAATGGCTCAGGCCAGTCTCCTCGACCGCAGCTATAACCCGTGGCGATTCCCCGCCGAGATCCGGGAGTTTCTCCTCACTCCCGTGCGGGACGCGAAGGTGGAGCCACCGATCCGCTGTGACAGGGCTCTGGTCGACGCGGTTTACCTGCCAGGGAAAACAGGCGTCCTGATTCCCTTGGCCAACTACACCCTGGAGCCGATCGACTCGCTGACCCTGCGCGTCGCGGTGCCACGACCGGTCGCCGGGGTCGAGTCAGTGCGCCAAGGAGTCCTCGAGTTTCGCCAGCTCGACCCACAAACCGTTGAACTTTCCCTTCCCCTGGAAGACAACGATTTCGTCACCCTGCGACTCCCTTGATCGACCCAAACCCGAACAAATCTCACCCACGCCCATGAAACTCTCCGCCTTGATTTTCAACGCTCTTTTCGTCACGGCTTCCGTTTCCCTCGGAGCCGGGAAGGATGTTCCCGACATTGCCGGAGTCCGCATCGAGCGCAACGTGCCCTATGTCGAAAAGGGCCACGAGCGCCATGTCCTCGATATCTACGCGCCGGAGAACGCGAAGAACCTGCCCGTGATGTTCTGGATCCACGGAGGCGGATGGCAGGCCGGCGACAAAAGCGATGTCGCGGAGAAACCGGCCTATTTCACGAAGAAGGGATTCGTGTTTGTCTCCACCAACTATCGCCTCCTTCCCGAGGTGGACATGGGCACCCTGATCCGCGATGTCGCCACTTCGATGGGATGGGTCCACGCCCACATCGCGGACCACGGGGGAGATCCGAGCCGAATTCTGGTCGGCGGCCATTCGGCGGGGGCGCAACTCGCCGCCATCCTCTGCACCGACGACCGTTACCTCAAAGAGCAGGGCGTGTCGTTCGAGGTGCTGAAGGGGTGCATTCCCGTCGATGGCGACACCTACGATATCCCCAGAATGATAACCGTCACCGAGACCCGCCAAGCCGTCTATGGCTGGCCGATGCCCACCTTCGGCCACCGCCAGAAATTCGGGAACGATCCGGAGAAGCATGTCGATTTTTCCTCCGTTACCCATGTCGCCAAGGGCAAGGGAATCCCGCCCTTTCTGCTTTTTTACTTCTCCGGCAATCCCGAGACTCGCGCCCAGGCGCAGCGTCTTGCCGAGGTGCTGAAAGCCGCCGAGATCCCGGTGACCCTGTCCGGAAAGTCGGACAGCAACCACGTCCGCCTCAACAATGGGATCGGGGTGCCGGGCGACCCGGCGACGGAGGCGCTCGATCAGTTTCTCTCCCGGATCGCGGTGCCTTGAAAGCTCCGAAACCGTCACTTTTTCGTTCCTTTTTCGCGCGGGGCGGACAGGGACGCGATGACATCCGCCAGTTCCCCCGGCTCAAGAAAATCCGCCTGGCCCTCGGGCATGATCGATTGGGGAACGGGAACGGTTTTCGAAATCTCGTCCGTGGCGAATCGAAGAATCGTGTCGGGCCCGGATTTCAGCGCCACACCGTCGTCGGTGCGTTCGACGATGAAACCGGACGCGGATTCTCCTCTCTTGGTTTCGACGGTCCAAAGCCCGAACTCGGGAGCGATCGAGCGCGAGG
>JAGRPB010000339.1 GCA_020439945.1 Verrucomicrobiia bacterium | reverse complement strand
ACGTTGCAGAACATCGCCAGCTTGCCCCGCAAATCGTCGTCCAGCGGATGTTCGGAGCGACAGATGATGACTTTGGGAGCGATCCCGATCTCGCGCAGTTTGGCGACGCTTTGCTGAGTCGGTTTCGTTTTCAGTTCGCCCGCCGCCTTGATGAACGGCACCAGCGTCACGTGAATGAAAGCCACATTTTCGTGACCCACCTCGTCCTGGAACTGGCGAAGCGCCTCCAGAAAGGGCAGCCCCTCGATGTCGCCGGTGGTGCCGCCGATTTCGGTGATGATCACGTCCGCCTCCATTTTCTCGGCGACTTCGTGGATGCGACCCTTGATCTCGTCGGTGACGTGCGGGATCACCTGCACGGTTTTCCCGAGATAATCGCCCCGCCGCTCCTTGCGGATCACCGATTCGTAAACCTGCCCGCTCGTCAGGTTGTTCAGCTTGGAAAGGTTCGCGCTGGTGAAGCGCTCGTAGTGGCCGAGGTCGAGGTCGGTCTCGGCCCCGTCGTCCAGCACGTAAACTTCCCCGTGCTGAAAAGGGCTCATCGTGCCCGGATCGACGTTCAGGTAGGGATCGAATTTTTGAAGCACCACCTTGAGCCCTCGGTGTTCGAGCAGGGTGCCCAGCGACGCGGCCGCGAGCCCTTTTCCCAAGGAACTGACCACGCCACCGGTGACAAAAATGTATTTCATTTAACCTGACTTAACAATCGATCGTGGAGTATCGCTGCCTGCTCGGGTGTGTCAACGCCGGGAGAATCGTCATCTGTCAGAATTACCAGAATCTCCGCGCCGTTCTCCATCGCCCGCAGTTGCTCCAGCCCTTCCGCCCGCTCCAGCATCGAAGGCTTCCACCGCACAAATTGCAGCAGGAAATCCCGCCGAAACCCGTAAATCCCCTTGTGCCGAAAGTGGCGGAGGCCCGCCGTTTCCGGATTTCTCGGATACGGAATCAAGCTGCGGGAAAAATAAAGCGCCCGGCCGCGGCGGTCGATCGTCACCTTGACCACGTTGGGATTGTCGAAGTCCGGATCGTCCGCCGCCATTTCGTTGGCCGCCGTGATCATCGGACAATCCGCCGATTTCACCAGCCGGTCCGCGAGCCGGTCGATCAGTTTCGGGGAAATCAGCGGCTCGTCGCCCTGGATATTGACGATGTGGGTAAAACTGGCGCGTTTCCGGGCGACTTCCGCGATCCGGTCGGTGCCGCTCTCGTGATCCGACCGCGTCATCACGACCTCCCCTCCGAAAGCCCGCACCGCTCTGGCGATGCGTTCGTCGTCCGTCGCCACCGCGACGGCGTCCAGCTTTCGGCAGGCGCGGCAGCGTTCCCAGACATGCTGGATCAACGGTTTTCCCGCGATCGGATGCAGCGGCTTGCCCGGGAAGCGCGTCGAGCCCCAGCGCGCGGGGATCACGCCCAGCACCGCGGCCGGCGATTGCGAAGGGGAAGGCTTTTTTGCCAAGGATCGAAGAGGGTTGCCTCCGCGACTGAACAGGGTTCGGTCCCGGAGTCAACAGGGTCTGTTCGCGAATGACCGCCGAAACGGTGTTTTGTTTGAAGCGCGGCGACCCATCTGCCATACTCCGGCTTCCGGCGCGTTCGATTTGGAAAGAATGTCCCCGCGCCGCCCGTATTGAATCCTGAATCGATGAATTTCCTCCGTCTCGCGAAAAACTGCCTCCCCGCGGTGCTGCCGGCCCTGGCCTTGGCGGCCACGATTGCCGGCGCGCGGGGGCAGGAAAACGCGACGGATGCAAAACCGGCCGCCGCTCCGAAACTCGACCTCAAGGCCTTCCCCGGCGCGCTGGTGGACAAGGTTGTTGTGCCCGTGCCGGCG
>JAGRPB010000338.1 GCA_020439945.1 Verrucomicrobiia bacterium | reverse complement strand
CTATGGCAGGATTCACACACTCTGTTACCAGAAACCGAAGGGCATTCTGTGGGCCGGGCATGAAGGGGGATTGAGCCGGATCGATTGCAGAACCATGAAGGTGACCCCGGTGGATCTGCCGGTGGAGAATTCGGCGATCACCGCCGCCTACGCCATGAACCGCCGGGACAAAAAGAACGGCGGGATCCTCTGGCAACGTCTTTGGTTTGGCACGGACCGGGGCGATCTGATCTGTCTCGACTGGGGGGCGGAGACGTTGAAGGCGCGATGGTCGGCGAATTCGGCCATCGTTTCCATGACCAGCGATTCGCTTGGAAGGCTCTGGGTGGTCACGAAAGACGATGGCGTTTTCTGCCTGAATCAGGCCGGAGAAAACGAGAACGGCCAGATGGAACCGGTCGCCCTGAAGGGGGGCGAGATTTTGAAAACCTCCGAGGTGAAAGGCATCGCCATCGACGAACGGCTCGATGAGGATGGCGCACTCGAATCAACCCACTACTGGTTCGCGACCAATCACGGACTCAGGCGGATGGATGGTGAGACGGGACGCTGGACCAGCTACCGGCACGATCCGCTCGATCCCGGCAGCCCGTTGGCGAGCCAGATCCCGGTGATCTTCAAGGATCGTCGTGATGTGCTCTGGATTGGCTTTTCGTCCGGTGGCGTGTCGCGTTTCAGTCTGAGAAAAAACTGGTTCGCCCGCTTTCCTCTCGCTTCGAATCATGAAACCGGGCTGAGCCATCGCGCGATCTTTGCGGTCGATGAAGATTCCCGGGGCAATGTGTGGATCGGCACGGCGGACGGGCTCGACCTCTGGAATCCGGAGACGGGACATTTCCAGAACCACGTCCTCGACCAGGCTCTCGCAGATCGTGAGCTGTTCCGGAAGCAGGTTTCCTCCATCGTCCACGACGGCCACGGTCGAGTCTGGGTGGGCACCAGGCAGGATGGCCTGTTGCGGATCGAATCTCTGAAACGCGGGGGTATTCGAAGATTCGTGAGTTCGCGGACCGAGGCCGGCGCCCTGCCCGGCAACGCGATCAAGGATCTCTGCATCGACGCGGATGGGGTACTCTGGATTGCCACCGACGGAGAGGGAATCTGCCGGTTCGACGAAGGTTCGGAATCGTTCCGTCGGTTTGGTGAGACCTCCGGCGAAGGATTGGACCGGGTGGTGAATACGATTTTTTCCGACCGGGAAGGGCGCATCTGGATCGGAACCGGGGGACACGGGATGGGACGGCTGGATGTCGACCACGATCGAATCGAGTCGGTCGAACCGCTGGGAACCGGTGAGGTGAACGCGATCGCCGAGGACGCCAGTGGTCATCTCTGGGTGGGGATCACCGGTCGCGGCATCAGCCGGTTCGATCCGGCGAGCGGGAGCGTGATCACCCTCAGCCAGCGCAACAGTCAGATTCCGGGCGATGACGTCATGGCCATCGTGAATGCGGGCGACAACTCGATCTGGGCGGGAACCCGGGACGGTCTCGCCCGCATCGACGCCGAAAACTTCCAACAACGGATTTTCGACGAGCACGACGGCCTTCAATCCGACTGGTTTCATCCCAGGGCGGCGGCCGTCGGGAGTGATGGTACGCTGCTCTTCGGCGGGCCGAATGGGCTGAATCTCATCGATCCCGGGCGGCTCCCCGAACCCCGACTCGTCGAACGGCCGGTGCTCTTGGGACTCACGCTCGAGGGACGCGAGGTAAAACCCGCAGCGGGCGGCGTGCTCGAGAAGCCGCTGAACGTGACCGATGTCATCAAGCTGCCACAGGGGCGCAATCTGCAGTTCACCCTCCGGTTCGCCACGCTCGACTACGCGACACCGAACCGGAA
>JAGRPB010000337.1 GCA_020439945.1 Verrucomicrobiia bacterium | reverse complement strand
CCATGACCCGCCGCACCGGCAACGCCCGCATCGTTACCCGGGACGAGTTGGCCATTCATCCGGAAGACGCCAGGAAGAAGGGCGTCAAAACCGGCGATTCCGTGCGCGTCTTGTCCGCCCGCGGCGAAGTCACGCTGGTGGCCCGGGTATCCGACGAAGTGAAGCCGGGCATCGTCTACACCACCTTCCATTTTCCGGAACATCTGGTGAACAACCTCACTTCCGACATCCACTGCGACGACACCCTCTGCCCGGAATACAAGGTCACCTCCGTGAACTTCGAAAAGATCGCCGCGACCGAAACCCGGGCCCCGGCTCGGGAAACGGGCGTGCCGGCCGAAGCCGTCGCCAACTGATTCCACATCGAGTCCGATTGGTTACTCGCCGGATCGCCATCCACCGGCCCCGGCGTCGTTTCGGGTCAGCAGAAAAGTTCCCGATTCCACTTCCAGCCGTAATACAGCCCGAAGATGCTGGCCACCGTGCTCAGCACCAGGGCGGGCACGAACCCGAAAAAATCGCCGAGCCACCAGCCGATCCCGCCGGCGATGGACGACACGAGCATGATAAAAAGGGAACTCATGGCGGATGGAAGATGTCTTTACAGAAAATATATTATTTCTAGAAATTTTCCTCTATTTTCTTTCGGTGGCCTCGCGGTTCTCAAGGCGTTTCGTCCAGCGAATCGCCAGACCCAGTGGCGCCAGGCAAAACACCCCGAAGCAACTGTCGATGACCCGCCAGCCGAGGGGAATCCCCCGGATATCCCCGCAGATCAGCGCGGTCGGGATCACCGCCACACACGCCGCCACCCCGACCCACAGGACACCCTCGTATCGAACCGGTTCCCGCCAGGGCAGCACGAAGAAGCCCGCGATGACCAGGTGCCCAAACGCCAGCCAATCCGTTCCGTAGGCCAGAAACGGATAGGACTTCTGGGTTTCCGCGAGCCCTTCGCGGACTTTCAAAATCCAGCGGGTGAGCCCGGCGAACGCTTCGATCCGGGGCTCCCCTCCCTCACCGGACACCATGGCGGCCAGCAGATTCAGCTCATGCACCAACGGGAAGGCCGTCAGCCCGCTCAGGACGAGCCCCGCGATCACCACAGTCAGGATGCCGCGGACCCGGCGCAGATCGCGACCCTTCGAGTCAGCCAGGACACTTAATTTTTCCACCCGTCAAAAATACAGGTAATGGGTCCGATTCAACTTCTTCAGCGATTTGTCGACAAATTCCTTCTCTTTCAGGGCAATGCCCGCGTCGAGAAAGGCGTCAAACTTCGGCTGGGAAGCCTTCCTGAAGATCACGACCCCGTCCGCGTTCTTGATCATGAAAAGGTAGGCATAGTATTTGTGCCCCCAGTAGGCCGGCGGGCTGTCATCGAAGCGATATTTTAACTCAGGTCCCTTCCATTCGAAGGTCTTTCCCTCCTCGACGCTGATCTTGAACGTTTGGCGCTGAAAGACCACAAATTCGTCGCTCCACTCGCAGCTCTCCCCCAGCACCACGAGCGTCGCCTCGGCGTTCTCGATGTTGTAACCCTGCTCTTCGTTCTCGACCTTGATCGTGAAGTTGAAACTGCCGACCCGGTCGTCGAAGCAGTCCTTCTTGTCGAGCCGGTTGTTCGAGCCGGGACTGATCTGCACGTCCAGCTTCGGAATTTTCGTCTTGTCGGCGTTGGCCTTCCATTCCGCGATATACTCCTGATCGGCCTTGCTGAACCGGCCGATTTCCAGGGTGTAGCGTTTCGTGCCGATGCCGAGGATCACCGAGCCGCCGCGGACCTCGATCACCTCCGCGTCGACCTGTTTGCCATCCGACGAGGTGAAGACGCGCGCCTCGATCCGTGGCGC
>JAGRPB010000336.1 GCA_020439945.1 Verrucomicrobiia bacterium | reverse complement strand
GAAGCTCACCGAGGTTTGCCCGGGTCCGAGGAGTGGCTGATGGTGTGGGACGCGGAATCGGGCGAGATCGTCCGGAAGATGTCCCATCCGACTCAGATGGACGCGCTCGCCTTTTCGCCGGATCAAAAAAGGTTCGCCGAGGCGGGAGCGGACAAACGGGTCCGGATCCGGAACACGGAAACGCTGGAGATCCTGCAAGAGTTCCGCGCCCACAACGGAAGCATCACCGGAATCGCGTGGCATCCCGACCATCCCATTCTCGCCACCTCTTCAGAAGATCTCAGCATCCGTCTGTGGAACCTGGACACGGGCGAGCGTCTTGAGGAACTCCATGGCTCCAACTCCACTCCCGGCGAACTCGCCTTCGGTCCCGAGGGCACCCGGCTGATTTCGGCGGATCGAAAGTTTCATCGTATCTGGGAGCCCGAGTCGCTCAAGCGATGAAGAGTCCTTGGAATCTTCAATCCGGATCCATCCAGGTGCCCTCCGCCTTGCCGGCACCGAGGAGTGGAGAGTCGTTCGCATGATGGCGGAGCAGGCTCTCGATCCGGGCGCGGACTTTGGCATTGCCACCACAACATTCTTCGATGACGGCCTCGCGCCGCAACCGGTCCGCTTCGTCGAGAGCGGCCAAAAAGATATCCCGCTCCACCATTTCATGATTGGGTTCTTCGGCCATCGCTTCCTATGAAGAGATGCGGAAACGGAGGGAGAAACCAGACAAGAATCTTTCACGAATCCCGAGATCGTGCGTCGCGGGCGATGGCGAGCCGATCTCCCGGAGCATTGATTCGACGACCCAACAGGGTATGATGGCTGACTCGACCCTCTTGAATCGGCGGGTGCCGATCGATTCCGGAGCGCGACCCTTTCAATCTCCGGAATGCAGGACTCCCCACCGAACGACGTGACCGAGAGGAGGCTTTTCCTGAGGGCCCTGGATGTTGCCGATGCTCGGGAACGCTTGCGCTTTGTCGAGTCGGAGTGCGCGGGGAATACCGTGCTTTACCACCGCATCGTCCAACTGCTCGATCACGCGGGCAGCGAGGATTCCGCCCTGATCGTCCCGGGCGAAATCGCCGCCTTGCGATCCGAATTCGGTTTCGGGGAACAAGCCGGGGATCAGATCGGAAATTACACGCTGATCGAAAAACTCGGCGAAGGCAGCTTCGGCGATGTCTGGCGGGCCGCCCAGGATCGACCGGTGAAACGCGAGGTCGCCCTGAAGATCCTGAAGCTCGGCATGGACACCCGCGAAGTGCTGGCCCGCTTCGAGCAGGAGCGGCAGGCCCTCGCGCTGATGGATCACCCGAACATCGCGAAAGTCCACGACGCGGGAACCACGCCCTCCGGCAGGCCCTTCTTCGCGATGGAACTGATCAAGGATGGACGCACCATCCGGGAGTTCTGCGATGAGAACGATTCGAGCATCGAGGAGCGGATCTCCCTGATTCAAACCGTTTGCCGCACCGTGCAGCACGCTCATCGCCAAGGCGTGATCCATCGCGACCTGAAGCCGTCGAACATCCTCGTTTCGGGGAAGGGTGATGGCGGAATCAAGGTCATCGACTTCGGCATCGCCAAAGCCAGCGCCGGGACGGTGCTCACCGACCTGACCATTCAGACGATCGCGGACCGCCCGATGGGCACACCTGCCTACATGAGTCCCGAGCAGTTTGCCGGTGGCGGCGAGGTCGACACGAGGAGCGATGTCTTCAGCCTCGGGGTGGTGCTCTACGAACTGCTCACCGGCGCGAACCCTTTTCTGGATGATTCCTCGAAGAGCGCTACTTCCGATTTTCAGAGAAGAGGCTCCTCCCATCGACTCGCGAAGAAGCCATCGTCGAAGGCGAAGACC
>JAGRPB010000031.1 GCA_020439945.1 Verrucomicrobiia bacterium | reverse complement strand
GCCCGATCTCGATCACAACGGCCGGCTCTTCTCGTTCTCACTGATCGCCCTGGTCAACATGCTGATCATCGTCAGCCTCCTGATCGTTGCGTCGCCGGTAGTGGCGTGGAAGACCTTCGCAGTAACGTGGTACGCCAACGCCACGACCTTCAGCACCCGGCTGGTCGAATCGGTCCGGGAGATCGTGGGCTTTTTCGTGTAGGAGACGAGTCCTACTTCCCGATCCGATAGAGATGGGTCTTCGTTCGGATGAACAGCGATCCGTCGCTCACCGCCGGCGAAGCCATGCAGCCTTCCGCGAGGTGATTCTCGGCCACGACCTCGAAATCAGGGGCGGCCTTGGCGATGGTGCAGAGGCCGTCTTCGTCGAAGAAATACACGTTTTTCCCATCGGAAATCAGCGACGCGCTGTATTCGCCGCCGGCTCGTTCCTGCCAGTGCGGTTCGCCCGTTTTGGCATCGATGCAGGAGATCACGCCGTCGTTGGCCCAGAAGAGCAGGTCGCCCACCAGCACGGGGCTGGAACGTTTCGGGGTGCGCTTGATCATTTCCCAGACCTTGTGGGTTTCGGAGATCTCGCCCCGGGCGTCGGCATCCGCCCGGATCGCCCAGACCTGGGCCTTGCCGAGACCGGTGTTGAGAAAGATCAGCCCGAGTTCCTTGGAGTACACCGGGCGTGACGACACGGAATGCTCGGAGTAGTGAACGCTCCAGAGTTCCTCTCCCGTTTCCGGATCATAGGCCCAGCAGGCCTTGGCCCCGGAGCTGATCATCTGGGTGGTGCCGCCGATCTCGATGAAAATCGGGGTGCTGAAGGCCTTGCGCATGTCGCCGCTGTTCGCGGGCCGACCGGTTTTCGGATCGACGTCGCCGTAGTCGGTGGATCGGTCGCGGCGCCACCGCGTTTTGCCGGTCTGCTTGTCCAGCGCGACATGATATTGCTGGTCGGCGCCCTCCTGCGTCAGGATCACCTCGTCTTTCCACAGCGCGACCGACGATGCGGGGCCGCGCCAATGGCTCGTGGTGAGATCCCGGCGTTGCCAGAGAACTTCGAAGGTGTCGGTGTCGAGGCAGAAGGTGCCGTAGCTGCCGAAGTGAAGGTAGACGCGGCCCTCTTCGATGGCCGGAGAGGAAGAGGCGTAGGTATTGATCGGATTCGCCAGCGGCTCGGGATTGTCACAGGTCACGAGGACGCGATCGAGCAGGACCTTGCCGCTCGCGGTATTCACACAGAGCACCGACAGGTGGCGGCCGTCCTCGGTGGCGGTGGTCAGCCAGGCCTTGCCGTCGAGAATGGCCGGCGTCGACCAGCCGTGACCGTGAATCTGGATTTTCCAGGCGACGTTGTTTTCTTCACTCCACGTGGTGGGAAGCTCGGAACCCTCGACCGTGCCATCGCGGTTGGGACCGCGAAACTCGGGCCAGGAAGCACGCGCCGAGGTGGCAAGGCACGCTGAGAAGACGAGAGTGGAAACCAGATGCGCCGGGAATTTCATGTCCGCCACCGAAGCACGTTCCGCGAAGCTTCTCAAATGGCGCGAAAGCCGTCTTCCGCGCCTGAAAAGAACGCGGCCGAAGCCAGGGAAGACCCGGCCCCGGCCGCTTTTGCAGGGGGGAATGGGTGGTTGGAGAATCCAACTCAGAGATCGGCAATGAGCTTCCGCAGATCGTCCTTGGTCTCTCCGAGTTTGGACTGGAGGCGGCCGAGCAGCTCGTCTTCCTTGCCTTTTTCGAAGGCGAGATCATCGTCGGTGAGTTGTCCGTATTTCTGCTTCAGCTTGCCTTTGGTCTCGTTCCAGGAGCCTTTGAATTTCAGTTCGTTCATGGGGATGGGTATGGTTGGTGGTTTGTGGGTTTGTCGTTGGAATTTGGGTATTCTCCCGACAACGTCGGCGGGAGCCGGAGTTCAGTTGGTGCCGTCTTTGACCGCGTCGGCGGCATCCTCGACGGCATCCTTGACTCCTTCGGCCGGGCGACTGTCGGTCGCGTCATCAACGGCCTTACCGATCTCCTCGGCCGGTCCATCGGATTTCTCACAGGAGGGTAAGGTGAGAAGCGTGAGGGCGACCAAGGGAATTCCAAGAAGTGATGTTTTGATTTTCATAGTGTTGAGGACCGTCTTCGGTCGACCCTTGAAATCGCAGGGGCCACGCCAATTTTTGAAAATCCGATAACCATTTGATGTTCAACATGTCACAGAATTTCCCAATGGTTGCCGCGTGCGGGCTCCCGTTGCGCTTTGCAAGAAATCTCGCGCACCTCTTGCATTTTCACCTTGGCAGAGCCGGTGGGCATTCTTCTTGATCATACCCACTATGACAGAACCGGAGCGCTCACAGAATGCCGGAGGTCGAAACGCCTCGTCGCCGTCCGAAATACCCCGCTCGGGGTGGCTCGATGTCGCTGTCCGGCTCTGGCGATCCATCAAGACGCACGAATTGAGTCTGATTTCGGCCGGCGTGGCCTACTTCGCGTTTACCGGCTTCTTTCCTGCCCTGGCGGCCCTGGTTTCGATCTACGGATTGGTCTCGGATCCGATCGAGATCGAAACGAGTCTGGATTTCGCGGAATCGGCCATGCCTCACGAGGTGAAGGAACTCATTCAGCGGGAGATGATTCGCTTCACCGACAACCGCGTGGCCGGTCCCGCGGCGATCATCGCCAGCCTCATCGCCATCTGGGGGGGCGCGAAAAGCATGGTCGCCTTCATGAAGGGATTGAACATCGTCTACGGCGAAACCGAGAATCGGGGCATCATCCGGACACGGCTCGTGGCTCTCGGTCTGACGGCCGGGGCGATTCTATTCACGGCCATTCTGATTGGTTTGCTGGCGGTCGTACCGCCGGTCCTGAAGAATTTCGTGGATGAATCCTGGGTGAAATCCGGTATCAACCTGTTGCGCTGGCCCCTGCTGTTCGTGGTGATCACCTTCGCCCTCTCGGTGCTCTACCGCTTCGGGCCCAACCGCGCCGACGCCCGCTGGCAATGGATCAGTGCGGGGGCCTGTCTCGGTGCGGTTCTGATCCTGATCCTCTCCCTCTCTTTCTCGCTCTTCCTCTCGCGGGTCGCGGACTACAGCAAGACCTATGGCTCACTCGGAGCCGTCATCGCTCTGCTTCTCTGGTTCTATTTCACCGCGACGTCGGTACTGATCGGTGGGGGGCTGAACGCCCAACTGGAACTCCAGACCCGGAAAGATTCCACCACAGGTCCGCCACAGCCGATGGGTGACCGAGGCGCTTTCGTGGCCGATAACCTTGGCGCCTCTCGCAAAAATGCTCCCGCTGATGACTCCTGACCATGCCTTCACTGAAAACTCACCCAGCAGCCTGTTGATCGCAAAACGCCCGGCCCACCAGAGCGGCGGACCGGGCGCTTTTGCGAAACACCACGGAAAGTGGTGCGAGTTGGGGGGAAGAGGGAGGGGTTTTGACTCAGGAAAGTTTTCCGAACACGAGGCCGGTGACCAGTCCCGCTCCGAAGGCGATGGCGACCGCTTCGAGAGGGTGACGGCGGAGTTCCTTTTCGACCTTCCGTTTGTCGCGTTTCAGGGCCGCCTTCCCTTTCTTGGCCTTCTTGCGCACGGTGGTCGCCACTTGGTTGGCCTTTTCCTGGGCAGGTTCGACCAGCGCCCGACGAGCGAGTTCTGTGGCATCATCGGCCAGGGTGTGGAGGTCAGCGACGAGGACGTTGGAGTCTGAATTGTTTTTCATGGATCTGAAGTTGGTTCGAGAAAGGTGGGCGCAGAAGCTATGCCGAAGCTTCGGATTGCTCCGCTAACCGACTGAGAATGAACTGCCGGGAAAAATGGTGGGAAACGGCGTCTCCCTTTGCGGTTCGGGGAATTCGTGCAAAATGCCGTCCTTTGATCTTCCAAGGTCGTGCAAGTCGCTCGCTCGACGGCGGCCGGGAATTCGCATGGCGTTTCCCGGATGGAAGCCTTACGATCCCCTCCCATGTTGCCCCCCTATCGCTTTCTGATGGCCTCACTGGCCGTCGTTTTCAGTCTCCCGCTCGATCTTCGGGCCGAAACAAAGACTCCCTCACTGGCCGGTTCGGTTCAGCCCTTCGTGGATCGCCAGGAACTCGCTGGCGCCGTCATGCTCGTGGCGGACAAAGACAAGATTCTCACCACCGAGACGGTTGGCTCCGCCGACATCGCCGCGAATCGGCCGATGACAGGGGACGCCATGTTCTGGATCGCGTCGCAGTCCAAACCGATCACCTGTGCCGCGATCATGATGCTGGTCGAGGAAGGCAAGATCCACCTCAACGACCCGGTCGAAGACTACCTGCCCGAGTTCAAAGGCCAGATGGTCGTGTCCGAAAAGAGCGATGAAAAAGTCGTGCTGGTGAAGCCCGATCATCCCATCACCGTCCGCGAAGTGCTTTCTCATACCAGCGGCCTGCCCTTCAAATCGGGCATCGAAGAACCAACCCTCGATCGTTGGCCGCTCGAAGCCCGCGTTCGCAGCTACGCGATGACTCCGCTCGACTTCGAGCCGAGCTCCGCCTACCGCTACGCCAATGCCGGCATCAATACCGGCGCGCGCATTCTCGAGGTGGTTAGCGAAATGCCGTACGAAAAGTTCCTGCAGGAACGCCTCTTCGATCCGCTGGGCATGAGCGACACCACCTTCTGGCCGACCGAGGAACAGGCAAAACGGATCGCCACTTCCTACCAGCCCGGACCGGAGAAACAAGGCCTGGAACCGACCGTGATCACTCAACTGCACTATCCGCTCACCGATCGCGAAGTACGCTACCCCATGCCGGCGGGAGGGCTGTTTTCCACCGCGCACGATCTCTCGCGTTTCTATCGCATGCTGTTGAACGGCGGCGAACTCGACGGGAAGCGCCTGCTCTCGGAAGAGTCGGTCAAGACACTCACCAGCCGCCAGACGCCGGAAGGGCTGTCGAACAGCTACGGACTTGGCTTCAAGGTCGATCCGCATCGATTCGGACACGCCGGCGCCTACTCGACCAATTCTTTCGCCGACACCGAGCACGGTCTGATCTTGATCTGGCTGGTCCAGCACGCCGGATTCCCCGGCGAGGGCGGCAAGGCGCAGGATGCTTTTGTGAAGGCCGCCATCGCAAGCTACGGAAACTAGGGTTTGGACAGGATTGACAGGATTGGTTGGATTTTTTCCAAGGCGCGGGGAATCAGCCAATTTTGGAGGGCGGAAAATTCATTTCAAATAATCAGACGAACGGGAAAAGATCCGTTGGTGACTTCGGGACCGGGGGACATTCAATCAAATCCATTCAATCCTGTCTGAATATCAGGCTTCGTGGCATCATTACTTCCATGAGCGAATCGAAGAATTTACCTCGTCGTGGTTTTCTCCGGCATTCCCTCGGGAGTGCCGCCGGACTTTCGGCACTCGGGGCGCATGTCGTTTCGGCGGAAGAAGATCAGAAAGCCGCCCCGGATCAGTTTCAGGAACCGGCCCGCTCCCTGCCGCTGGCGGACGACGCCGATGTGATTGTCTGTGGTGCCGGGCCGGCGGGAATCGCGGCCGCCCTTTCCGCCGCGCGGGCCGGAGCGAAGACCCGGCTTTTCGAAGTGCATGGCTGCCTCGGTGGCGTGTGGACGGCGGGTCTGCTCACCTACATCTTCGATTTCGACAAGCCGGGAATCACTCGCGAGATCATCGACATCCTCGATTCCCGCGGCGCGCGTCGCAGCGAGAACAAGAGTCGTTTCGTCTACGAGCCGGAGGAGATGAAAATCCTCCTCGAGGAACTCTGCGCGGAGGCCGGGGTCGAGGTGCAGCTGTTCACCCGCGTCACCGCCGCGTTTCAGGAAAAGGGGCGGCTCACCACCATCGTTACCGAATCGAAAGCCGGACGCCAGGCCTGGCGGGCGCCGGTTTTCATCGACGCCACCGGCGACGGAGACCTCGGGGCGCTGGCGAATTGCGAGTGGGAAATCGGGCAGTCGATCGATTGTCCCTGCCAGCCCATGACCATGAACGCACTCGCGGTGGTGAAGGATGCCAAGGCGCTCGGGAAATACATTTCATTCAACGGCACCGATGCCTTCACCGGTGAGGGCGGCCACCTCACCGCGGTCGAGGCTTTCAAAGGCGAGCTGGAACGCGCCGGTATCGAGGCCTCCTATGGCCACCCGACCATCTTTCACGTCCGGGACGATCTCGTCATGCTGATGCTCAATCACGAGTATGGCATCAAGCCCTGGGACGCCGCCGCCATCACCGAGGCGACGATGCGTTCCCGCGCCGAGGTTTTCAAAATCATGCGGGCACTCCGCAAACTCGGCGGGCCGTGGGAAGGACTTCAAATCGCCGCCACCGCCGAACAGATCGGGGTGCGTGATGGACGACGGATCAGCGGGCGCTACAAGGTGACGCGCGAAGATCTCATCGAAGGGGCTCGTCACGAAGACGCCGTCACCCGGGCCACCTTCGGCGTCGACATCCACGCGCCCAGCAAGGAAGCCAACGCCAAGGAACCGATCGGCAGGGCCGAAACCAAGGCCAAGCCCTACGACATTCCGCTGCGCGCCCTGATCGCGAAAGACGTTGATGGACTGATGATGGCAGGCCGTTGCATCAGCGGAGATTTCGTCGCACACGCCAGTTACCGCGTCACCGGCAACGCCGTCGCCATGGGCGAAGCCGCCGGAGCCGTGGCCGCCATCGCCGCTCAGTCGAAGAGGCTTCCTCACGAAATCGACTGGAGCGAAGGCGCGGCCCTCCTGGAGAAAACGCGACGCCAAGGATGAGAATGTGACACCGGCATCCTTGCCGGTGATGGATAAAATAATCCCGGCTGTGCCGGCTTTTGGAAAGGCACCGGCAGGGATGCCGGTGTCACCTTGTGATTCCATGAAGACCCTACCCTCTTTGTTCGCCGGCTTGACCCTGTTGAGTGGTTTTTTTGTCACCGCTTTCGCGAAGGAGAAACCCAACATCCTCTTCCTCTTCGCCGACGACCTCGGTATCGGTGATCTCGGTTGTTACCAGGCGGGATCAAAGGTGCCGACTCCGAATCTCGACCGACTCGCCTCGGAGGGCCTGCGTTTCACCGAGGCCTACTGCCCGGTTTCCGTCTGCTCGCCGACACGATACGCCTTTCTCACCGGTCGTTATCCGTGGCGAAGCTGGAAAAAGAACGGCGTGCTCGCCAACTGGGACAAGCCCATGATCGATGACGGCATCGCAACGGTGCCGTCGCTGCTCCACGAAGCTGGCTACCACACCGCCGGATTCGGCAAATGGCACCTCGGGGCGAACTACACCACCGTCGATGGGAAAAAGCCGCTCGGACTGGGAAAGTTCAAATCGCCCGAAACTGGTGCCAATCTCGACCTATCCGCGCCCATCACCGGAGGTCCGCTCGATCGCGGCTTCGATCGTTGGTTTGGATTTATCTGCGCCAGCGAACAACTTGTCTTCGAGGGCAATCGCGCCGTCGGCGTGCTCGGTCACGATCTCTACAAACCGCCACCGGCCCAGGGCGTCGATCAACTCACCGTCTGGCCCTTGGCCGACTACCTGCCGGAAATCACCCGACGCAGCATCGCCTTCCTCGACGAACAGAAGGATGCCGAAGCGCCGTTCTTTCTCTACTTCGCGCCCTACGTGCCACACATTCCGCTGGCGGTGGAGAATTCCTTCCTCGGTTCCACCGAAGCGGGCGAATACGGCGACTACGTGCATGAGCTGGATCACTACGTCGGTCAGGTTCTGGAAGCACTCGATCGAAACGGTTTGGCCGAAACCACCCTGGTCATTTTTGCCAGCGACAACGGCTCGCAATTTCCGGAATCGGGAGCCGGTCATCACCCCAACGCGCCCTACGCCGGGACGAAGTGGACCATTCGCGAAGGCGGGGTGCGCACGCCGCTGATCGTTCGGTGGCCGGGGCGGGTCGACGCGGGTTCGACCACGGACGCGTTGTGTGGACTGAACGACTGGCTCGCGACTTTTGCCGAACTGTTGGGAAAACCGCAACCGGATTCGGCTATCGACAGCCGCAGCCTGCTCGCGGTGCTGGGAGACGATACTTCGGCAACGGTGCGCGAAAGTCTCGCCCTGCGATCGTCCGGTGGTCTCAGCGCCCTGCGTCGAGGGAAATGGAAATACATCGAAGGCCCGGGCGACGGTCGGGGCAAGCCCAAGAACGAAACCGGAACGCAACTCTACGATCTCGAATCGGATCCCAGGGAAACCAACAACGTTCGCGACGCGCATCCCGACACCGTGGCTTCCATGAAAGCCGAACTGGAGAGATTGCTGGCGAAACCATGAGCCACTGGGAGGGAGCGCGGGCGTCTCGCCCGCTTCATTGGTCGTGAGCGAAAACATGGACCTCATCCCGCCCGATTCCTCCGCCAACCTGCTGCCCTGTGACGGGATCGTGAACTATCACGGACCCATCCTGTCCGCAGAAGAGGCGGACCACTACTTCGCCCGGCTCCGCGAAACCATCGCCTGGCGACACGATGAGGTCACCCTATTCGGCAGACACATCGTCACCGCCCGGGAAGTCGCCTGGTATGGCGATCGCGATTTCGCCTACACCTATTCCGGCACCACCAGGACTGCATTGCCGTGGACGGAGGAATTGGCAGAGCTGAAAACGACGATCGAAACCCTCCTCGATAGCCCGTTCAACTCCTGCCTCATCAACCTCTACCACAGCGGCAGCGAAGGCATGGGCTGGCACAGCGACGACGAAACCACCCTCGTCGAAAACGCCACCATCGCTTCTCTCAGTCTCGGCGCGGAACGGAAGTTTTCCCTCCGTCACAAGCGGGTTCGGGAGAAAAAGGTCTCCGTGATTCTGGAACCCGGCAGCCTCCTCGCCATGCGCGGAGAGACTCAGCAGCACTGGTCTCACGCCTTGCCAAAGTCGAAGCGGGTGACCGACGAGCGGATCAACCTGACGTTTCGGTTGATGAAGTGGGGAAAGGAGGGGCGACAATCTTGTCGCCCTGCCTGACATAAGGGCGACAGGATTGTCGCCCCTCCTTTCATCCCATCTCAATCCCGGGCATTGTCGTCTTGCCTGTTGCAAACTCATCCGCCTCGATGCCGAGGTGCTGGAGGTAGTTGACGAACAGATTGGCCAACGGAGGGGTCTTGCCTTCCTGCTCGCCTTCGAAGGCCAGGTAGCCGGCGTGTTTCATGCGGCCGCCGGCGGTAACGATGGGGAGGTTGGTGTTGTTGTGGCTGGAGGCGTTGCCGAGGTTCGAGCCGAGTAGGATGGCGCTCTGATCGAGGAGGCTGTGGTCGCCTTCCTTCACTTCCTCAAGTCGGGTCAGCAGCTCGGCGAAGAGGCGCATTTCCTCGCGCTCGATGATGGCGAGCTGTTCGATCTTGGCGGGATCCTTGCCGTGGTGACTGAGGTTGTGCCAGCCGTCATCGACGCCGTTGAGTGACACGACCTCATTGCCGCCCGCGCCGCAGAAGGTGATGAGGCGGGTGGAGTCGGTCTGGAACGCGAGGAAGATGAGGTCATACATGAGCTTCATCCGGCCGGTGAAATTCGCGCGATCCTCGATGTCGGTCGGCGGTTCCATCTCAACTTTTGGCTTCGGCTTTTTCGCCCAATCCTCGGCGATGACGAGGCGCTGTTCCAGTTCGCGCACGCTGGTGAAATACTGATCGAGGGTATCGTGGTCTTCGCGACCCAGCTTCTTGGTCATTTGCTGAGTCTGATCCATGACCAGATCCATGATGCTCTGCCCGTCCTTGATACGGCGCATCTGGGCGGCTTTCTCCGTTTCGGTGCCTTCGAGAAACAGGCGGGCGAACAGCTTCGATGGCCTGCCCTCGGCGGGAATGGGCACACCGGAGCGAGTGTAGGAGAGGCTGGTGTTGTTGGCGGAAAGCGTCAGCGACGGAACCCGGGTCAGGTGGCCGATGCGCTCGGCGGCGTACTGGTCGAGCGAGATGGTATTCCGAAAACTCGGTTGCCCCGGATGCGCGGCGCCGGTGAGGTAGCTTTTCTCCGCGGAGTGCCCACCATCGACGTCAGGGTGATGGATGCCGGAAATGACGGTGAACTTCTCGCGATGAGCGGCGAGCGGTTCGAGGTAGCGGGACGGGGTGTAGTCCTTGCCCGGTTTCTCGGGAAACAGGTAGGGCGTGTGAATGCCGAGCGGCGAGCAAATGGTCAGCAGGCGTCGCACGTCGGGAACGTCACCGGAGGCGGCCCGGGCTCGGCGCGGTATCATGCTGTCGAGAAACGGTAGCCCGATGGCGACGCCGGTGCCGCGCAGGAAGGTGCGGCGGGAGAGAGCGGAAGACGCGGAAGTTTTCATGGGAGCGTGAAGAGTTCGTTTTCGACGACGGCTTTGATGAGATCGCGGAGTCCGAGTCCGTCTTTCTGCGCTCGGGCGACAAGGGCATCGACCGCCGGTCCATCGGCGGAGGTGATAGGCCGGCCGGTGGCATAGACGAGCATTTTTTCGGCAAAAGCGTGGATGAAAGGATCGGGCCGCTCGGTCAACTGACGGCGGAAATCGGTGAAGTCGGCAAAGGCGGTGCCGTCGGGCATTTCCCCATCGGTTTCGACGCCGGGGCCGAGTTTGTAGCGGGCCTTGCGGACGCCTTCGGGCGCGTCGCCTTCGCCAAGACTGCGATAGCGATCGCGGAAGCCGCCGATGGGATCGAAGCACTCCAGCGCGAAGCCGGGCGGATCGATGCGGGCGTGGCAACGCGCGCAGGAGGCGTCTTCGCTGTGTCGGGACAGCTGATCGCGGATGGTGGTGGCGCCGCGAATGTCGGGTTCGACGGCGGGCACGCCGGGAGGGGGAGGCGGAGAGGGTTTGCCAAGGATGTTGTTCAGCACCCAGACACCGCGCAGAACGGGAGAGGTGGTGGTGCCGTTGGCGGTGACTTTCATCACGCTGGCCTGGGCGAGCACACCGCCGCGGACGCTATCATCAGGCAGGTTAACCACCTGGAAATGCTCGTGACCCGTCACCCCGGGCACGCCGTAGTGATCGGCGAGGCGTTGATTGAGGATCGCGAAATCGGAGTCGATGAAATTGGTGATGCTGAGGTTGTTCGTCAGGAGGTGGCGAAAGAAGCCGCGCGTCTCGCCGAGCATCGATTCCTGGAGCAGGGGATCGAATTCGGGATAGAGCTTGGCGTCGGGCGTGGTGAACTCGATCTCGCGCAGATCGAGCCACTGACCGGTGAAGTTTTCGATGAATCGCTCGGCTTTCGCGTCGGCGAGCAGGCGATCGACCTGGGCTCGGCGGACGAAGGGATCGGAGAGTTTTCCGGTCTCGGCGAGCTTCAGGAGTTCGCCGTCCGGCATCGAGGACCAGAGAAAATACGAGAGCCGCGAGGCGAGGGTATAGTCATCGACGTCGGCTTCGCGATTGAGCAGCAGGAACTGCGGAGCGCACAGCACGGCGGTCACGCCGGCGCGAACGGCCTGCTCGAAGGTGCGGCCCTCGTCGAGTCGTGAAAGGGTGAGATCGACGTAGGGCTGGATGGTGGCGTCCTCGACCGGGCGGCGAAAGGCACGGGGCGCCAGTTCGCGGATGATGCGGGCGGCGTCTTCGCGAGGCTGATCGGAAATGACCTCGTGGGAGGCGACATTCTTGCGATGCCGCAAATAGACGGTACCGGCCTCCTGCAGATGGATGGTGGGGCTTTCGCCGAAAAGCTGGCGCTGCGCCAGTGACGGAAATTCCTGATCGAGCGGGCCGTAGGTTTCCACCCATTTCACGGCGACGCCGGGTTGTTTCTCGAAATCCTTGTCGCGCCAGGTGACGTGCTCGGGGTAGATCCACGGCACGATGTGAATGGCCTCCCCGGCCTTGAATCGTGCATTGAACTCAATGATGCGCGGATCTCCGGGAGTACCCGTGACATCGAACATCCCTTCGAAGCGTTTCTTCTCGGGGCCGAAAAGCGACCCGGTGTAGATGGCGACGGAGAGCGTGCGATTCTCTCCCGGATCGAGCGGCCAGACGGCGACGCGGCAGCGATAGACGCCGTCCTCGATCGGGTGGGAGTCGTCGATCCGGACCGGCGGCCAACCGGGGGAAAATTTCACGAAGGAATCCGCCACCTGGATGGTGCCGCCTTTCTTCTTTTTCACCGAGTCGATGTTTTCCTTCGATTCCATCGTCGCGGCGCGGCGGGTTTCGGCCGGGAGCGGTTCGATGCGTCGGATGGTGCTCTCGAAAGCCACGTCGGCGGCTTCGAGGTAGCGCTCCATGAGGATGGAGGAAATGCTGAGGCCGCCACCGGCGACATTATCGAATCCCTGGGTGCTGCCATCCTCGGGCAGCAACTCGGCGAGTGGCGTGTCGATGCCGAGGAGATCGTGAATCGTGTTTTCGTACTCGGCCCGGTTCAGTCGGCGGAGGGCGAGGGGCCGTTCGGCGGAGGCCGCGAGATGCGCGCCGAGCAGGTCGAGCGTCTGCTGGCGTTCGTCGTCCGAAGGGTGCGAGGTCGCCTTCTTCGGCGGCATGTCACGCACATCGATGACATCGAAGACCGACGCGAGTGTCTCCTCGTCGATCACCCCGTCGAGCCGGACATCGCCCTTTTCTTTCTCCGGTCCGTGGCACTCGATGCAGTGCGCCTTGAGGAAGGGGCGAAGGTCTTCGACCACGTCGGCGCGACCGATGGCGGGAAGGGCGGCTAGCAGAGCCGAGGCAAAAACCGAGCTGAGAAAACGCGAACTCATCGAGAGGGGGCAAAAGTGAGCGGCGAAATCGTCCCTGATTTTCCGCCCGGTGACAACCCGGAACCGCACCTCCTGGAGAGTGGGCATTCAGGCTCACTCCCCATCAATTCGAGCGACGAGGGATCGTCGCGCTCCCCTCAGCTCCTCAGACTTTCAGGCCGTCCATCTCGCCGGTGCTGGTGGCGAAGGACTCGTTCTGAAGACCGAGGCGATGCAGGGCGCTGAGATACAGGTTCGGCAGCGGGTAATTGTTTTTCTGATCGAAAGCGAGGTGCTGGCCGTGGTCGAAACCGCCGCCGGCGAAGAGCACCGGCATGTTCTTGTTGTCGTGCGCGGAGGCGTTGCCCAGGTTCGACGTCAGGATGACCATGGTCTCGTCGAGCATCTGGTCGCCCTTCAGCTTGCGAATGAAATCTCCCCACTGATTGATCACGCCCTGTTCGACGATGCCGAGCTGGCGCAGCTTTTCCTCGTCCATGCCGTGGTGGCTGAGCCCGTGGTAGCTCTCATCGACGCCTTCGATGCCGTTCACGCCGTTGCCAGTCACGTGCAGCGTGACAAAGCGCGTCGAGTCCGTGGCCAGCGCCATGTGGACGATGTCGAGGTAGATCTTTTCGACCGCGACCTCGTTGTCGCGGGGGATCCTGGTGGGTTTCTCGAGGGAGACTTTTGGCTTGGGCCGGTGGGTCCACTCTTCGTTGGCGACGAGCCGCTGCTCGAGTTCGCGGACGCTGGTGAACCAGTTGTCGAGCTTTTCGCGGTCGGCGGCGCCGACCTCGCGCTCGAGCGCCTTGGCTTCCGCCCCGACCACATCGACCACGCTGCGACCCTGACGAATCAGCTCAGCCTGGCGGTCCTGCTCGGCGGGGCTGTCATCGACGAACAACTTGGCGAACAGTTTGATCGCGTTGTTGTCCGCCGGAATCATGGCGCCGTTTTCGGTGTAGGACGGGCTGGTCTGGCTGTTGGTGTTCAGTACCAGGGACGGGAAACGCGTCTCGTGCCCGAGATGCTTGGCCATCAACTGATCGACGGAAATCGTGTTGCGCGTCGCCGCGCCGCGCATGCTCGGGCAGGCCGAGAAGATGCTGCCCTCGGCAGAGTGGCCACCGCTGACGCCGGGGTGCGAGGAGCCGGAAATGATGGTGAACTCATCGCGGATGTCCTGCAGCGATTTCAGGTAACGCGAAGGCTCGTAGTTCCGCCCGCCCGTGGTGGGCACCAGGTTCGGATTGTGCAAACCCAGCGACAGGCTCATGCCGACGAAACGCTTGGCCGTGGTGGCTTCCGGCACCTTGGCGAAAGCCGGTGTCATGGCATCGAGCAGCGGCAGACCGAGCGAGATGCCCGCGCCTTTCAGCAGGGTGCGGCGAGAAAGGTGGCGCCCGAAATTGAAGTTCACGTTTTTCATGGCGATGACGTTGGGAGAAAGTTTCGTGCCGGATTCCGGCCGGCAACCGGATTTACTTGGTGAGAAAGATGGGGCTGGTGATGGCGGCCCGAATCAGGGATTTCACTCCGTATTTGGTACCCTCGGTTTCCTTCACGATGGCTTCAAGGGCGGCCGCATCACTGAATCGCGGCGCGGCGCCGGTTGCGTAGGTGAGGAACTGGCTGGCGAATCCTTCGGCGAGTTGCGGCTTGCGATCGCGGTAGATCGCTTTCCATTGGCGAAGTCCGGCGAACTCCGCGCCGTCGGGCGTCAGGCCGGACGGGTTCACCGCCGCGCCCTTGTTCCCGATGCCATACTTGGTGCGCCATCCGCCGATGGGATCGAAATTCTCCAGGGCAAAACCCGGCGGATCGATGGTCTGGTGACACGAGGCGCAGGTTTCGTTGTTCCGGTGTTTTTCCAACTGATCGCGGATGGAAGTGGCGCCGCGGATGTCGGGCTCGATTGCGGGCACGCCCGGCGGCGGGGGGGGAATCTCGACGCCGAGGATGCGTTCGTTGATGAACTTCCCGCGAATCACCGGCGAGGTGTGCGTGCCATCGGCTGTCACTTTCAGCACCGCGCCCTGGGTGACCAGTCCGCCGCGAATCTTTTTCTCGTCCGGCGCGAACGAAACTTTCTGGAGGCCCGCTCCCGGTTTCAGCGGCAATTCGTCCAATTGGTAATGGCGCGCCAGCCGACCATTGAGAAAAGAGAAATCGGAATCGACCAGGCTCGCCACCGAGAGATCCTTTTTCACCATTTCGGTGACGTAGGCACGCGTCTCGCGCAGCAGCGATTCCTGCAGGACGGAGTCGAAGGTCTTGAACTGGCGCGGATCGGGCCCGGTGAAATCGATCTCCTTCATCTTCAGCCACTGATCGGTGAAGCTGTCGATGAAACGCGCCGATTTCGGATCGGCCAACAGGCGGTCGATCTGCTCGCTTAGCACCTTGGGTTCATGCAGCTTGCCTTCCGCAGCGGCTTTCGTCAGCTTCCAATCCGGCAAGCTGATCCAGAGCGCGTAGCTGAGACGCGAAGCGATGGCGTAGTCGTCCAGCTGGCCCGGTTTTTCCACGAAAGTCAGGAAACGCGGCGAACAGAGGACCGCGCGATAGCTGGAGCGCAGGGCATCGACCAGCGACGCGCCCGCCTTCAGCTCCGCGTGGCCGATCTCGCGATACGGCGCCAACTGTTCCGGCGTCACGGGTCGGCGAAAGGCTCGACGGGCAAAACGCGCGACCATCTTGTCGAGTCCGGCGGCCGGTTTGTCCTTCCACGTTTCCAGCTCATCGTCGCCGAAGAGATTGCGTTTCACCGCGGCGCGATTCGCATTCGGGTAGATGCGCTCAATGCGAATCCCACGATTGGCGATGCCGGAAAATCCTTGCGACGCGAGATCACGATCCTTGAACGACACGTTGCCGCCCTTGGCACCCGTCGGCGCCTTTTTCAGTTCGCCGTCGTTGGGGCGCAGTTCCAACTGATGACCTCCCTGGATCCACGCTTCATAGACGAGATCGCGCGGCTCTTTGGTCGCTTCGACCAGCCCGAGCAGGAAGAGCAGGGGCGCGTTCGATTCGCATTCGCCCGAGCGCAGGGTGCCCCAGACGGCTCCGTCGGAACCCGGATTGATCGCCTCGACCTGTTTCAGCGTCACCCGGTACCAGCCGCTCTCCGGCACCTTCGTGGGACGCATGCGGCCGAAAAACTGCAAGCCGATCGGCCAACTGATGCTCTTCCCGTCGCGCAGGTCGGGACCGCGATAGTTGCCGCCGCGATTCTTGATCAACTCCTCCGGCGCGATGGTAACGTCGTAGCTGTGATCGCCGTCGATGGCGCGGCTGAAGGCTTCGTCCAGCGCCAGGTCGGCCACGTCGAGATAGCGCGCGAGCTGGTGGTGGGAGAGCTGCTGTCCGTCGGCCACCGTCTCGAAACCGTGCGATTCGCGGTCCTCCGGCAACAGTTCCGCCAGCGGAATGTCGATTCCGAGCAGGTCGTGGACACTGTATTCGTATTCCACCCGGGTCAGTCGGCGACTGAGAACGCGGCCGTTTTTCTCGATGTCCGCGCGATCCACGTCGAAGAGCGGTTGGGTGAGATCGGCGAGAAACTTTTCGCGCGCCTTGTCTTCCGGACGCGGCTCGTCCTTTGGCGGCATTTCGCCGGCGCGCACCCGATCCAGCGCCCGTTCCCAGAGTTTGAAATTGGCCGGGTCTTCCGGATGAAAGGGGAGATCGAGCAGGTTCAGATCCGCCTTCGCCACCGAGTCGTCGTGACATTCCAGGCAATGCCGATCCAGAAACGCCATCACCGGTTCCGGGGGCGAGACATAGTCATCCGCCGCCGTCACCGGCAATGTCGGGGCGAGCGCGAGCGTCATCCCGGCGACCCACGCCGGGCGATGGAAAATTCGTTTCATGTCAGGGAGGAAGCGGGCGGATCGGCGAACCGATGCCCTGCCCGAATACAAAGGGCAAAGCAGAGTCACTTCAAATACGCGATCAGAGGAGGTGAAACCGCGTCAGAATACGCCAATCCCCTCCGAATGGTTGGACGGAAAAACCAGCCAAAGGCTTCGAAAGTTTCGCGGTATTTTGAGGGAGAGCGAAATCCTTTTCGTCTCTTCACTTCGGTCCCGAACACAACTGGCAAGCGGGGCGCTTGCCCTACAATTATTCACGTCGGAGCGATTGGTTGTAGGGCAGCCGCTCCGGCTGCCTAATGCCTTGGGGAACAGCACCCCGACAACGCCGCCAGGAACCCGGTGAAGGCACCCAGAGCCAACGCGCCGAGCCAGAGAAACGCGGAAGGCGGCCCGGTGGGGCGGAGAGGGACGGTGGCGGATTCGGCGAGCCGCACCCGGTCGCGAGAAGGGGCTGCCGAAGGTGTTTCTCCGCCTTCCCGGATGCGGGAAATGCGCAGCAGCAGCGCGTTGAGTTGTTCGTCGATCTCCAGTTCGGGGTTGGCTGGTTCAGACCCCAGCCGCCGTCGCCATTCCTCCACCTGACCGGCGATGCGGCTGCGGAGTTTTTCGAGGCGTTCGCTAGCGCCTTTCACCGCCGGATGATCGGCGTCGTGATCGTAGCGGGCGGCGAGCTTCTCGAATTCGGCCGATTGCGTGCGCCAGGCTTCGGAGAGGGATTCGGGAGAATCGGCGGCATCGGGATCGGGCAGGATCGCGGGATCGATCTCAGGAGTCGCGCCTTCGCGGATCGCCGCCGGTTCGAGGAACACGCCCGCCATCGCATCGGCTTCGCGAGCAGCGGCGGCGGGATCGACGTGGGTGACGGTCACCGCGATGAGTCGGCTGCCGCGTGCGGCTTTGACCCGGGTTCGCTGCCTCAAGTCGCGGGCGGCCTCGGCGTCGTTGCCGGATGCCTCAAGGTAGAGCGAGGGAAAGCGCAATTTTTCTTCGATCGTCGGCACCTCGGCGAGATCGTCCACTTCGAGATACGCGGAGGCGGCGTATTCGGGACCGCGCACGGTAGTGACGATGACCGCGACCGCCGCGAAGGCGATGGCAGTCAGGAGGATGAGTCGAAGGCGCGCCATCGCCAGCCGGCAGAGATCCGGCAGAGCGCAGCAGGAATCAGTCGCAGCGGTGGGGTCCTGGCTCATCGTTGCGGAAGGCTACGCGTCACGTCCCGCCGTTGCAAGCCGGGGCGGATTTCCTATGCTGTCCCGTGTCTTCCGATTCCACGCCGTCTCCACGCACTCCGCTGCCGGACTTTCTCGTCATCGGGGCGATGAAGGCGGGCACGACGACGCTCTATCACGATCTTCGTTCCCAGCCGGGCGTGTATCTTCCGGACAAGGAAAGCAACGCGCTGCTTTCCTACGATCCGCGCCGGACGTTTTCGAAGCTGTTTCGTCGCGTGCCGCCGGGTGCGCTGGTCGGCGAGGTCTGCCCGGACTACACCAAGGCGGGCAGCGACCGCCAGGCGGCGACAGCGGCCGCGAAACTCTATCGCGACCGCACCGTGCCGCGGATCGTCTATCTGGTAAGGGAACCAGTCGCGCGGCTGCGGAGTCACCACCACTTCCTCAGCAGTCAGCACGGTGCCGCCAATCCCGGCCGAATGACGGCGGATCTCGAAGCGAGCCTGCGGGATTTTCCGGAGTTGGTGGAAGCGGGCTGTTACGCGTCGCGGCTGAAGCCCTGGGTCGAGGCATTCGGGATGAAGGCCATTCGCGTGATCCGTTTCGAGGACTATGTCGCTGACCGGATCGGCACGTTGCGTCTGCTGTCCTACCATCTGGGCTGGGAAGTGTTCGACAGCAACGCCGTACGGACAGACGCGGTGTACAATGCCGGGGATTCGCGGCCCGTGGCGACGCCGTTCTGGCGAAAGGTGATGGGAAACGTGATCTATCGGCGACTCATTCGGCCGTGGTTGTCGCTGGAAAGGCGTGACCGCATCCGGGAGCGACTGTTGCCGAAACCGCCGCCGCGCTCGGCGCCGCCATCGGAGGAAACGCGCCGTCGTTTGGTCGAAACGTTCCGGCCGGAAGTGGAAGCGCTCGCTGAGATGATCGGCGTGAAGGAACCGCTGTGGAACTTGGACGAGTCCGAAGCATGAGGAGGGTTCGACACAACGGGTTAGTAGAACGGGTCTCCAGGCCCGTTCCGGTGCAGGTCTGGCATTGAACGGGCCTGGAGACCCGTCCTACTTTTCCGACATGAACCCCTTTCTGCCCAATCGTCCGGCCACCGCGATGCTGTGGCTCGCCGCTCTGGGGGCGATGGCAGCCTCAGTTGCGACGTTAGGGGTGGCGGATCGTTTCCTCTTTCTCGCGACCGGTCTGTGGGCGTTGGCGATCGTGCTGCTGCCGGTGGCGCGGGATCGCGAATACCCGCTTTTCTCGATGTGGTCGTTTGCGGCGCTAACCGTGGTGCTGGGCGTGACGCTGCGCGGCGCTTGTCTCAGCTTCGGATTTCCGGATGAATCGCGCCTGGATGCGCTGTTTTTCCTGGGGCATGAACCGGCCTTTTTCTTTCCAGCGGCGGGGTGGCTGCTGCTGGGCTTGGCGATGCTGACGCTTGGATGGATGGCGATTCCCTTTCAGAGGAAGAATGCCAGGAAGTGGGATTGCGACGGCGGGAGGTTGGTGGCGGTCGCGCTGTTGCTGCTGGCGATCTCGTCGGTGGCGACGGTTTGGTTCATCCAACGCAACGGAGGTTTGGCGTCGGGTGAGTGGTCGGCAAAACGGGCCGTCATTCCCGATCTCGATCTGGTGGGAGCCGGCTACGAAAGTCATGGCGGACTGCGTTTTGTGGCTTCACTGGCGATGTTTGGACACCTGCTGGCGTTGGTGCCGGTAATGTCGCCCGCGACGGCTCCGAGAAATCGCGTCCTGCTGGGAGCGCTCGCGGTGGCGCTGCTCGGTGTGGCCTGCCTGGTGCCGTTTTACGCGAGCCTGCGGACGACGGTGGCTCTGAACCTGGTGTCTTCCGCCGCCATGATCGCGATTCATTCCCGCCCGCGAACTCGGCTGGCTGTCCTGTCTGCCGCCATCGCCGTGGCGCTGATCGGAGTGTGGGTGATGACCGCGCTGCGGCCCTCCAATCCGAACGCCGATCGCGAGGCACTGGCGGCGCCGACCTTTGCCCGGATCTTTGAAGCCGCCGTCATCAATCGCAACCAGATCGAATTGCCGAAAACCGCGCACATCCTGAACGCAGTGCCGGAGGAGTTGCCGTTTCAGTATGGAAAAACCATCGCGCGCTGGGCGCTGGCCCCGATTCCCCGCAGCCTCTGGCCGGACAAACCGGTGATTCCGCCCGGTCCCGAGATCGGTCGAGCCGTCTATGGCCAACGCGTCGCCGGCGTTCCGCCTGGAATGGTGGCGGAGCTGGATTGGAATTTCGGCTGGCCCGGCATCGCGGTCGGCTCCTTCGGCCTGGGAATGCTGATGCGTTGGCTTCAGGCGCGTTTTTTCTCCCGCGACGATCTGCTGCGGACCGCGCTCTTCGTCGCCGGTCCCATGACACTCGGCTTCGAGGCCATTGGCAGCAGCCTCGGCTCGGGCCTGTTCCGCGCCGCGCTGCAGACGGCTGTGATGGCGGGGCTGATTCTCCTCGTTAAGACTCGATCGGCGGGGGAGAGCCACACGATCCGAGCCGCCGATTAGCTCTCGGCTTTCCTCGCCTCTTCCTCTCGCTGCTGTTGCAAAAGGCGCGGTTCTTCACCACTCAGCTTGCGCTCCCAGCGACGGAAAAACTGCTTCGTGGCGATGACCATGCAGAGGATGCCGTATTTCAGCGCTTTCTTGAAACTGATGGAGCTGCTGTCCTCCTCGTAGCGAGTAGGGCAGGTGATTTCACAGGTGCCGTAGCCATGATCGACGGCGGCGACGAGCAGGTTGTTGTCGAAGATGAAATCGTCGCTCAGCCCGTGGAAATCGATCGATTCCAGGAGCCTCCGTGAGTAGGCACGATAGCCGGTGTGATACTCGGTGTGACGGCGGCCGAGGCAGAAATCCATGTAGTTGGTGATGAACCAGTTCGCCAGGTATTTCCAGACCGGCATGCCTCCGCTGAGGGCGCCGCGGCCGGAAGTGCGGGAGGCGAGGACGAGGTCGTAGGTGCAGTCGAGCAGCAGCATGCCGGCCATCGCGGGGATCAGCTTTGGCGAATACTGGTAGTCGGGATGCAGCAGGACGATGATGTCCGCTCCGGAATCGAGTCCGTACTGGAGACACTGCTTCACATTGCCTCCATAGCCGAGGTTCGGATTGTTCACATGCACCTCGATGCCAATCTTTTTGGCGACGGCGACGGTGTCGTCCTTCGAGCAATCGTCACTCAGGATGATGGCGTCGACGAGGTCTTTCGGGATCTCGTTGACGGTTTTCTCGAGCGTCTTCTCGGCGAAGTAGCCGGGCATGACGACGGCGATTTTCTTTCCCTGGAGCATGGTTCAGGTGCGGGTGCTGGCGTTTCGTGGTGGAGGACTGGGTTCGCGCGGAAAAGTCCGGCGACAACCGCCATCGGCGGGGAGCGGGCACCATGGGGAACGAACCCCCGATGCGCAAGGTGGAAATGGCTTGCGGCGGGATGGTGACATGGCGGAAGTTGGCACGATCAAACCCCGCCTCCCTCTCCCTTGCCCATGAATGCTCTCTTCCGCGCCCGGATCGTGACCAGCCTGACAGCGGCGATGGTCAGTCTCATACTTCTCCCGGGTTGTGCGACCGATCCTGCCACCAGCAAGACGGCCTGGGAACCGAACCGTCATACGAAGCCGGTGGTCACGCCGTTCTGGATCCAGTTTCCTCCCAAGGCGGAAGACCTCTGGGTGATGCCGAACGCGACGCTGCCTCGCAACACGCCGCTGCGTCTGCTGGGAAATCGCCGCGGCTTTTCCTACGTGCAGATGGACACGCTGGAGCGCGGTTGGGTGCCGCGCGGGACGCTGGGGCGGTAATCCGGCGCTCTCAGTTTTTTCTGATTTTGCCCCACCAGAGGTGGTCTTTCGTCAGGGAAATATCGGGTCCATGGGCTTCGTCCATGTAGTTCCACCAATGGACCAAGCAGTAGGTGAGACTTGCCATAGCCAGAAAGGCCAGGACTACCAATTTTAGACGAACAATCCTCCCGAATGAGAGGAACAGAGCGACGACCAAAACTATAAGGGCAGTGGGAATCCCGAAGTTCAGGATCCGCGCGATGGTATTGATTTCGTCGTAGGCATCGATTTTCCCTGGCTCGAACCAAGTTGAGATGACATACCCGAGAGCACATGCTCCCCCGAGAAAGATCGTTCCAATGATGCCTAGGAAAATCCACTCGGCATTTCGGAGCGATCTCATCGGATCACCTTTTTCTGCAGGGTATTATCGTGCCATATACGGCAGCGCACCGGCGGTGGCTTCGATCTCGGACTCGCCTTCGAGCAATTCGCCGATGGGATCCCAGCGGGCGCTCAGGAAAGCGTCGCGGGCGGAATCGGGCAGATGCACGGTGAAGTTTTCATCGCCGTAGAAGACGCGGTTTTTCTCCACGTCGATGGTGATTTCGAGATCGGGGTTTTCGCGGACGGCAGTGCCCAGTTTCTCGATATCCTCGGCGGTGGCGGCGACGCAGGGCATGCCGAGCGTGCCGCAATTCCCGAAGAAGATCTCGGCGAAACTCTGGGCGATGACGGCTTTGAAACCGGCCTTGTTCAGCGCCTGCGGGGCGTGCTCGCGGGAACTGCCGCAGCCGAAATTCACGCCGGAGATGAGAATGGTCGCCCCGGCGTGCTTGGGGTCGTTCAGCGGGTGTGCCTTGAGCGACCCGTCCTCGTGGTGCCGGACGTCGTAGAAGAGATACTCGCCGAGACCGTCAAAGGTGACGCATTTCATGAAACGCGCCGGGATGATGCGGTCGGTGTCAATGTCGGAGCCGGGGACGTAAACGCCTTTGCCGGTGACGGTGGTGATCGTTTCGAGAGCCATTTTTCTGAAAGGAATGAGGTTTGGGGATCGAGGATCGAGTGTTGCCTCAGACGGCGGCGGTTTCGGCGACTTGGAAGACTTCGCGGGCGTCGCTGATCTTGCCGGTGACGGCGGCGGCGGCGACCATGACGGGGGACATGAGAATGGTCCGCCCGGTGGGGCTGCCCTGGCGGCCCTTGAAGTTGCGGTTCGAACTGCTGGCGCAGAGTTGATCGCCGATGAGCTTGTCGGGATTCATGGCCAGGCACATGGAACAGCCTGCCTCGCGCCATTCGAAGCCGGCGTCGCGGAAGACCTGGTCGATGCCCTCGTTCTTGCAAAGCTGATCGACGACCTGGGAACCGGGAACCGCGATGGCTTTCACGCTTTCGGCGACGTGATGGCCTTTCAGGAATTTTGCCGCTTCGCGGAAATCGGAGAGGCGGCCGTTGGTGCAACTGCCGATGAAGCAGACATCGACGGGCGTGCCCGCGATGGGAGCGCCGGCGGGGAGCTTCATGTATTCGAGCGCTTCCTCGATGGACTCGCGCTTGTCGGGATCGCTCTCCTGCGCGGGATCGGGGATGTTTTCGGTCACGAAGACGCCGTGGTCGGGAGAAATGCCCCAGGTCACGGACGGGGCGATGTCCGCCGCGTCGATGTTCACGATGTCGTCGTAATGACAACCGGGATCGGAGGCGACCGCCTTCCAGCGCTCGACGGCGGCGTCCCATTCGTCGCCCTTCGGGCAATAAGGACGGCCTTTGAGGTACTCGAAAGTCTTCTCGTCCGGATTGACGTAGCCGCAGCGGGCGCCGCCTTCGATCGACATGTTGCAGACCGTCATCCGTTCCTCCATGGAGAAATTGTCGAAGACGCTGCCGCCGTACTCGTAGGCGTAGCCGATGCCGCCTTTGGCGCCGAGGAGCTTGATGATGTGGAGGATCACGTCCTTCGCGTAAACGCCCGGAGGCAGCTCGCCCTCCACATTGATGCGGCGCACCTTGAGCTTGCTCATCGCCATGGTCTGGGTGGCGAGGAGGTCGCGGATCTGGGTGGTGCCGATGCCGAAAGCGATCGCGCCGAACGCGCCGTGGGTGGCCGTGTGCGAGTCACCGCAGGCGATCGTGGTGCCCGGCTGGGTGATGCCCTGTTCCGGTCCGACCACGTGGACGATGCCCTGGTGACCGGTGCCGATGTCGAAAAAGGTGACGCCGAATTCCTCGCAGTTCTGGCGAAGCGCGTTGATCATTTCCTGGGCCAGCGGATCGGCGAAAGGCTCCACCTGCGACAGCGTGGGCACGATGTGATCGACCGTGGCGAAGGTGCGATTCGGATACTTCACCTTGAGCCCGAGATCGCGCAGCATCCCGAAAGCCTGGGGACTGGTGACCTCGTGAATCAGGTGGGTGCCAATGAGGAGCTGGGTCTGACCATTGGACAACTGACGCACCGTATGGGCGTCCCACACTTTCTCGAAGAGGCTCTTACTCATGACAATTCAGGGTTACCGGTGAAAAAAGCCGCACCGGGGAAACCGGGCGGCGAGCCTTTGACCATAGCACAGCCTCCGACGCTCCGGTAACGGAAACTTCCTGCCGCAATTCGCACGAGTTTCCTTTGAAATCGAAGAAACCTATGTCACAGGTAGTGACGTAACTCGGAACACCGAACCTATTATCCAAATGAAACTGAATCAATTCATTACCAAAGCCTTCGGCGTTTTCGCCGCTGTTGGATTCGCCTTCGCGACCGTTTCCTGTGAGAAAGCTGAAGAAGCTGCCTCCGGAGCCGGCGACGACATGAAGAAAGCCGCTGAAGAAGCCGGCGACGCGACCAAAGATGCCGCCAAGGAAGCGGGTGAAGCCGTGAAGGGCGCCGCCGAAAAGGCCGGTGAAGCCGTCAAGGAAGCCGCCAACGAAGCGGGCGACGCCGCCAAGAAGGCCGTGAACGACGCCGCCAAGAAAGTGGAAGAAGCCACCGCTCCGGCTTCTCCGCAGTAAGACTGGCAGGATCCTCCAACCAGTTAATTCTGAGAAAAGACCGCGTCCGGTTTGTCCGGGCGCGGTTTTTTGTTTTCGGGCGCGGAAGTTGCGGTCACCAATGTGTCGAAAACGTCACATGCACCGGGGGCGGATCGTGTTCAGGCTGGGCACCGTACGCGGAAAACCCGCTTCCGGAGTTTCAGCCTCCGGTTTTTTCCCAGATATAGCCAAAGCAATGAAACTCAAAGACATCTCAGCCAACGGAATCGCCGCGCTCGCGGTCATGGGCATCGCCTTCACCCTCGCCAGTTGTGGCGGCGGCGGTGGCGGCACTGAAGAAGCGACCGCCCCCTCCGGCGAGTCGACCGAAAGCGCGCCTGCCGAGGAATCTTCTCCCGCGCCCGCCGGTGAGACGAAGCTCGTCATCAAAGGTTCCGACACCCTCGGTGCCAAGATGGTCCCGCAGCTCGCCGAAGCCTACAAGGCCGCCGGACATGAAGTGTCCTTCGAAATCGCCGCCGAAGGTTCCTCCACCGCTTTCACGAACCTGATCGCGGGCACCGCCGAAATCGGCATGTCGAGCCGCGACATCAAGGATTCGGAAAAAGATGAATTCACCGCCAAGGGCATGGAAGTGAAAGACTGGACGGCCGCCTACGACATGATCGGCGTGATCGTCAATTCTTCCAACTCCGTCACCAACCTGACCCTCGAGCAGATCGAAGGCATCTTCACCGGTGATATCAAGGACTGGAGCGAAGTCGGCGGCGCCGCCGGTGCCATCTCCGTTTACACCCGCAACACCTCCTCCGGCACCTACAAGAGCTTCCAGGAAATGGCCATGAACGAGCGCGACTACGGCGCCGACACCCAGAAAATGGCCGGTAACGAGCAGATCGCCGCGGAAGTGGGCAAAAACCCCGCCGGTATCGGCTACGTCGGTCTCGCCTACACCCACGCCGAAGGCATCAAGGCCATCAGCGTGAACGGCGTGGCGCTCGATCCCAAGAAAGCCAAGGAATACCCGATCTCCCGCAGCCTGCACTACTACACTGTCGAAGGTAAGCTTTCCGACGGTGGCAAGGCATTCCTCGAGTGGGCCACCACTGATCCCGCCGCCGGCGTAGTCGTCGACCGCGTTGGATTCATCGTTGCCGAGTAAGCGTCCTTCTTTCTCCCGACATCAAATTGCGGTAGGAACCGTCTCCGAGTTACAAAAAACAGCGCGTCCGGTGGGTTTTCCCCGGGCGCGTTTTTTTGGAGCTGTTAGCTGTTAGCTGTTAGCTGTTAGCCAAAAGCCAAAAGCCAAAAGCCAAAAGCCAAAAGCCAAAAGCCAAAGGCTACCCTAAAACCCGACCCACCAGATCCCCAGCGCGATGACCAGCGGAGCGGTGACGACGCTCGCCAGCGTGGTCGCCAGCACCACCTGGATCGCCGTTTGCGGATGACCGCCGTAGAGGCGCGCGATCACGATGGGGAACACCGCCGCCGGCATGCCGGCTTGGACGACGAGCACTTTCTGCAGTTCGACCGGCAACGACAGATACTTCGCCGCGGCGAGAATCGCGATAGGGTGGAGGATTATCCGTGCCGCCAGGCTGGCGGTGAAAACGCGCAGCGCGTCTCCCCAGAACTCCAGCCGGAGAAAGCGACCGATCGTCGCTCCGATCATGAAAAGCGCCATGGGGATGGAGCAGTCGCCCAGCCATTTCATCGCCGTTTTCACCACCTCCGGCACGAAGACATGGGCGCCGGAGTAATTCAGCACCAGGCTGACCACCACCGCGATGAACGGCCCGTTGATCAGCTTGCGCCACGGCGGTCCGGCGTGGTGGGACATGATGAAAAGCCCCACCGTCCAGATGGCCAGCTCGATGCCCATGCCGTGGACGAAGATCAGCCCCGCCGGACCCGGATCATCCGGCCAGAGTTCCATCACCACCGGCAGCGCCATGAAGCCATAGTTCTGGATGCCCGCCGCCAGGGTGAACGTCCGCAGGCCCTCGCCCTTGCGAAAACGTCCCACTTTCGCGGCCACGAAGGCGATGCCGAACCCGACCAGGATGAGGATCAGTCCCAGTCCGATCGCCCAGCCCGCTGTCGCCACCGACGCGAGCGCCGGATTGCCCGTGACCTTGGTGAAAATCAGGCAGGGTGCCAGCAGGTTCAGCGACAACCGCATCATCCCCGTTTCCAGCTCCTCCGACAGTAGGCCGGCCTTCTGAAAGCCGGCCCCGGTGATCATCACCAGGAAAACCGGAACGAGGGCAAAGAGAATCGTGGAGTAGGCGGGCACGCGGCGCCAATCAAAGAGGGTTTGGTCCGCGATGCAAGAGGGTTGAGTCGCCGAATATGAGGCGAGGAATCTTGGGCGGACACGGAGGTCCGCCGTCCGTTTTCTGGAGTCGGACCTCCGTGTCCGCCCAAGCTCAACTCACCTTGAGAAATCCCTTCAGTGTCGCGAAGTCCTTCGCCTCCGCCGCAAGGAACGCGGGCTCTTGCGACGGATCCTTGTGGTCGGTGTACTCGACATGAAGGCTGATGGGGCCGTTGAAATCGCTTTTCAGGAGCGTCTGGTAAAAACCCTGATCGACACCGCCTTCGCCGAGGGGACCGACCTTGGGCGGTTTGCCGGGCTCGGTCCAGTGCGGTTCCTTGATGTAAACCGTGTCGATGTGACTCTGGCAGACTGCCCAGTGAAGCGGCCAGCATTTGGAGCCTTCCGTCGTCGCGTGGCCGATGTCGAAGGCGATGCCGACGTCGGCGGGATCGAACTCCTGCATCACTTCGGCCAGGTCCCACACGGTGGCGCCGAAGTAGTTTTTGCCGGAGTGATTCTGGTAGATGGGCTTGACGCCGATCTCTTTCGCCGCCGCGACGAGGTCGCGGAGCTTCGGTTTGAACTCGTCGACCTGGGGAAAGATCGGCTTCGCGAGATCGTACTTGTAATAGAGCATCCGGAAACGCTCGATACCCAGACCGGCGGCGGTTTTCAGGACCGCTTCGGTGCGCTGTTCGGCGCTGACTTCGTTGATACCGGAAGTCATCACGGTGAGTTCGAGCCCGTGTTTTTTCAGGGCCTCGACCATCTTGGGCAGTTCGTCCTCCACCTGGGCAGGCTCGATGTGACCGCCGGGCCGGATGGGCGCCTCGATGCCGTCGAAACCGAGTGCGGCAATCTTTTCGGCCAGCGAATCGTAGTCGAGATGCTGCAATGCCTTGGTAAAGGTGCAGAACTTGAACCGCGACGAGCTTTTTCCGCCCTCGGCAAAGAGTGAGATCGGACTCGCCGACAGGACGGCGGAGGCGGCGAGGGAATGGCGGAGAAAGTCGCGGCGTTGCATGGTTCAATTGTGGGGCAGATTTGAAATCTGCCATCCCTCCGTTAAAAGACCGAAAGACCCGCAGATTCCAAAACCGCCCCACGTTATCCGGTCTTGCGAGCGCCGACAAGAGTTGAGATAGTCAGGCCATGATTCGAAAACTCCCTCTCGTTTTTTCAATCGGTCTCGCGCTTTTCGCCGCAGGCACGACCGATTCCCGCGCCCAAGTCAGCATTGGCGGCGGCTCCGTCATTTCTTCCGGAGGCTGGACGGTCACCGGAACCGACCCGATCGAAATCCGCTGGGCGGGCGAACTGGTGACCGCCTACCAGACCTCGAACGATCTGCCGAAACCTTTCTTTTACCCGCTCATGGGACCGACGGGCGAAAACGTGACCCGCCACTGGCCGATGAAGGAAGGCGTCGAGGGCGAGGAGACCGATCACCCGCACCACCGCTCGTTGTGGTTCGGCCTCGGCAAGGTGAACGGTTATGATTTCTGGCACGAACCGGCGAGCAAGAAACCAGAGGGTTATCTCTTCGGTAAGACGGTCCACACCGGTCTGAACGGGATGCAGATCAAGGGTTCGGAAAACGCCATCATCCTCAAGACCACCGACGACCTGGTGACGCTCGACGGCGGCATGAAGCTCTGCCAGGACAAGCGGACGTTCCGTCTCGAGCATCGTGACGATGGAACGATCGTGCTCGACGCGACCTTCGTGATCGAAGCCAGCGACGGCGACGTGAACATCTCCGATGACAAGGAAGGCGCCTTCGCGCTCCGGGTGATGCCGACGCTCCGGCTCGAAGGCGAGCGCGCCAAGGGCACGATCCTGAACAGCGATGGAGTGACCGGCAAGGATGTGTGGGGCAAGCGCGCCAACTGGGTGGCCTACCAGGGCGTCGACAGTAAAGGCGACAAGCTCGGCATCGCGATGTTCGATCATCCCACGAGTTTTCGGCATCCCAGCTGGTGGCACGCCCGCCATTACGGCCTGTTTGCGGTGAATCCGTTTGGTCAGGCGCATTTCGAAAAAGGCGCTCCTGAAGGCGCCGGCGACTACACCATCAAACACGGCGACAGCATCACCCTGAAATACCGGTTGCTGATCTATCCCGGCAACGAGGATGCCGACCAGCTGAACGCCGAGTTCGCGAAATATTCGGAAACGAACTGAGCGGGTGAAACCGGAAGACGATCCCGATTTTCAGCCGGGCTTCCGGTTCTCCGGCTTCGATGCGACGATCCTGATCGTGGGCGCTTTGACCGCGATCGGGGTCGCCATTTTCTGGCTGCCGCTGGCGGCCGTGGTGGTTGCCTTCGTGGTGGGTCATTTCTTTCTATTCTGCAACGTGTTCCGCATCGCCCGGGCGCCCGAGTTGATCTGGGCGGCGGCGTTTTTTGGGTTGGCGACGTGGGCGATGCTCTCGACGCGACCCGTGTTCGCGTGGTCTTTGGCATTCGGGCTGAGCCTGGCGATTGCCGCGATCCTGATCGCCCTGGAAACCCGGAAACCGAGCTACCACGGCGTCGGCTGGCAACGTTTCAATCCCGGCTTGAAAGACTGGTGGAATCGCGTTCGGTCGGGGAACTGATCGTTGAACTCTTTTTCCCATGCCCGACGTTTCTCCCGACTTCAAACCCTTCGCTTTCAAGGAATGGCAGGTCATCTGCGACGCGCTTGAGAGCGGCGAGCAATCGATCATCCTGCGCAAGGGCGGCATTTCCGAGGGGAAACACGGGTTCCAGTGGTTGCACGATCGATTCTTCCTGTTCCCGACTTTTTTCCACGAGCAATCCGCACAGGTGAAGCCGGACGCCGAAGGAAATCCCCGCACTTTTCGTCCCGAGCGGGCCGGAGGCGAGGAGATCGAGATCCGCTTGTTCGCCGAGACCATCGAGACGCGTCACCTGACCGATTGGGACGAGATCATGTCGCTGGCGCCCGAGCACATCTGGACCGAGCAGGTCATTCGCGATCGCTACGAATGGGGCGACGAGGAAAAGGGCATCGGCCTGGCGCGGCTCAAAGTCTGGCGTCTCCCCGAGCCATGGGTGTTGAAAGATCGCAAGGGTTTCGGTGGCTGCCGCTCCTGGATCGGTCTCCCCGGTGACGAGCATCCGGATCTCGCCGGGCTGCTGGCGAGAGCGGAGGAAGTAGGATAGTGTGACACCGGCATCCCTGCCGGTGCTTCGGATAAAACGCGGCTTCGCCGCCAAATCAGAAATATCACCGGCAGGGATGCCGGTGTCACAATGGGTGCTGATGTCGTCGTTTTTACCTTTCGATCCCAAGGATCATCTGACGACCAGCCGCACTCGGAGGAATCTGCCACATTGGGAACAGTCAGGATGCACGCAATTCGTCACCTTCCGACTTGGTGACTCTATCCCGGCTTCCAAACTTGCCGATTGGCATGCTGAGCGGGACGAGTGGATGGAAGGTCACGAGGAACCTTGGTCACCCGAAGAATGGAGGGAGTATCAGGAACGATTTCTAGACCGGATCGAGCGTTGGAGTGATCGCGGATACGGTGCTTGTTGGCTTCGGAACCCGTCGCTCCGGAAGATCCTGACCGATGCTTTGGCTCATTTCGATCAGGATCGCTACGAACTCGATACTTTCGTGGTGATGCCTAATCACGTCCATATGCTCGTGAAGCCCAACCATCCGTGGCGACTTGGTCAGCTGCTCCACTCTTGGAAGAGTTTTTCTGCCAATCAGATCAATCGTATCCAAGGGAGAAAAGGAACGCTCTGGATGGACGAGCGGTTCGATCACTTGGTTCGCAGCGTGGAACAACTGGAGAGGTTCCGAAAATACATCGCGGAGAACCCGATGGCCGCTGGATTGGAGCCCTGCGAGTACTCCCTCTGGAGTCGCGGAGAATCATGATATTGTGACACCGGCATCCCTGCCGGTGCTATAGATACAACGCGGCTTCGCCGCCAAACCCAAATGTCACCGGCAGGGATGCCGGTGTCACAATGGTCTCAGTTGGCCACCACGTTCACCAGTCTTCCGGGCACCACGATCACTTTGCGGACGGTGTTGCCTTCGATGAATTGCTGCACCTTTTCGCGTTCCAAGGCGAGCTTCTCGACTTCGTCCTTGGGCGTGTCTTTGCCGACGGTGATCTTGTCGCGGACCTTACCGTTGACCTGGATGACCATCTCGATCTCGTCCTCGACGAGGCAGGCTTCATCGTATTCGGGCCAGGGCTGACCGGCGAGTTCGCCACCATTGGCAACGTCTGGAAACTTCTCGGCGAGTTGCGCGTGGATTTCCTCGGTAAGGTGCGGGGCGAAGGGGTTGAGCACCTGAAGCAGGCTTATCAAGGAAGTCACCGGGACCTGGTCGAGGCTGGTGAGTTCGTTGGTGCAGACCATCATCTGGGCGATGGCGGTGTTGAAACTCATCGACTCGATATCTTCACCAACTTTCTTGATCGTTGCGTGGACGACCTTGTTGGTGGCCTTGGTCGGATCGACGTCGGCGACGGCCTCGCGCATCACCCATTCGCCTTCCTGATCGGTTTCGAAAACGAGACGCCAGACGCGGGCGAGGAAGCGGAACACGCCCTCGACGCCTTTCATCGACCAGGGCTTTACCTGTTCGAGCGGGCCCATGAACATCTCGTAGAGGCGAAGCGCGTCGGCGCCGTATTCCTCGACCACGTCGTCGGGATTGACGACGTTGCCGCGAGACTTGGACATCTTCTGGCCATCTTCGCCGAGGATGAGTCCCTGGTTCACGAGCTTCTGGAAAGGCTCGGGCGTGGAGACGTGGCCGAGGTCGAAGAGGACCTTGTGCCAGAAGCGGGCATACAAAAGGTGAAGCACGGCGTGCTCGGTGCCGCCGACGTAGAGATCGACGCCGCCGGGCCGGGCAGGAGCTTCGGCGGAGACGGAGCTCCGCCCTCCAAGCCAGTAGTTTTCGGCCTCTTCGCTGATGAAACGATCGCTATTCTGTGAGTCACAATAACGAAGGTAATACCAACACGAGCCGGCCCACTGCGGCATGGTGTTGGTCTCGCGGGTGATGCCATCGCCGAGTTCGTTCACCCAATCGGTGGCCTTGGAAAGGATCGGATCGGGCGTGCCGCTCGGCTTGTAGTCCTGCAACTCGGGTGCAAGGAGCGGGAGATCATCCTCCGAAATCGCTTCATGATTTCCGTCTTTCCAGATGATCGGGAACGGTTCGCCCCAGTAGCGCTGGCGTGAGAAAAGCCAGTCGCGGAGCTTGAAGTTCACCGTCTTCTTGCCGAGTTCTTTTTCCTCAAGCCAGGCGATGATCTTGGCCTTGGCCTCGGGCGTGGAGAGACCATCGAGGAAACCGGAGTTGATCGCGGTGCCGTTGCCGGTGAAGCATTTGTCTTCGTTCCCCTCGGGGGCTTGGACGACTTCGATGATGGGAATCCCGAACTGCGTGGCGAACTCGTGGTCGCGCTCATCATGTGCCGGCACGGCCATGATGGCGCCGGTGCCGTAGCTCATCATCACGTAATCGGCAATCCACACGGGGATCTCCTCGCCGTTCACCGGATTGGTTGCGGTGCCGCCGGTGAAAACGCCGGTCTTTTCCTTGGCGAGTTCGGTCCGTTCGAGGTCGGACTTGCTGGCGCAGGCCTTTCGGTAGGCTTCGATGGTTTCCTTCTGTTCGGCGGTGGTGATCCGGTCGACGAGCGGATGCTCGGGCGCGAGCACCATGTACGTTGCTCCGAAAAGGGTGTCAGGCCGGGTCGTGAAAACGGTCACGGTTTCGCCGCCAATCTGGAAATCGACCTCGGCGCCTTCGCTGCGGCCGATCCAGTTTTTCTGGAGCAACTTGATGCCCTCGGGCCAGTCGAGGCCTTCCAATCCGTCAATGAGTCGCTGGGCGTAGGCGGTGATGCGGAGCATCCACTGCTTGAGCGGCCGGCGCTCGACGGTGTGGCCCTTCGAGCGCCACTCTTCGACTTCCTCATTCGCGAGCACGGTGCCGAGGTCCGGGCACCAGTTCACCGGCGCTTCGGCGACGTAGGCGAGGCGCCTGGCGTCGATCTCTTCGCGGCTGAGGCCTTTGGCTTCGAGTTCGCTGATCGGCTTGGCCTTCCGCGTTTCCTCGTCGAAATACGAGTGATAGAGCTGGAGGAAAATCCACTGAGTCCAGCGGACGTAGTTCGGGTCGGTGGTATTGACTTCGCGCTCCCAGTCGTAGGCAAAACCGAGCCGCTTGAGCTGGCGGCGGAAATTGTTGACGTTGTTCTCGGTATTGATGCGCGGGTGCTCGCCGGTCTTGCGGGCGTGCTCTTCCGCCGGCAAACCGAAGGCGTCCCAGCCCATCGGGTGAAGCACGTTGCAGCCCTGCATCCGCTGGTAGCGCGTGATGATGTCGGTGGCCGTGTAGCCCTCCGGATGACCGACGTGCAGGCCCGCGCCGCTCGGGTAGGGGAACATGTCGAGCACGTAGTACTTGGGCTTCGAGGCATCGAAGTCCGGGTCGCCGGGATTGGGAACGGAAAAGGTCTTTTCCGTTTCCCAATGCGCCTGCCACCTGGGCTCGAACTCGTCGAAGGGAAATTGCTTGCGTCGCTGGGCCATTTTTTCGCTCTCAGTTGAGGGAGTGAGAGCGAGGAGTTTACGGGGAAAGCCGCCCGCCGCAACCAGCGAAGCGACCGGGCCAAGGTCGGGTCATTTGAACTTCGGGAACCGAAGAAAGAAACCCGCTTGCGGCTGAGGCACTCTTTTCCGCTTTCTCGGATGGATCAGGGGCCTTTGGGTGCCCCGGACTTTCGGTCTTCCACGTAAGCGCGGAGCATCAGGCCGAGGCCGCCGGCGATGAGGACGAGCATGAGGATGGCGTGAGTGCCTTTGACCTGAAACTGGGGACGGAAACGGCTCACGATTTCCACCACGAGGATGGCGATGCCCAGAATAGTGACAAACCAGGCCCAGGGACGTTTGGCGTCGAAAAAGAGAGCAACGACGCCAATGAATAACGGGACGAGGACGATGCCCATCGAGGTCGTCTGGCCGAGTCCCATTCCGCCGGCGCCGTTCGCTCCGGCTCCGCGATGCCCGCGCAAGGCACCGGAAATCCAGCCGTGCTGGGCGGTGGTGAAATGGACCGAATCGAAGAAAAACCAAAGCCCGACCGCAGTGAGAAGCAGGCCGATGAGGAACTTCACTTCTCCGCCTTGAGAGCCGCCGGGTTGCAGTTTCATTCCGTGAAGGACTAGCAGGATTTCCCGGCAATGTCAGCCGGAATCTCCCTTCAGCGAGTCCAAGTCGGGTCGACCACACGACCACCGCCGGTAATCACGGGACTGGTCTTCCCATTGTCGGTGCGAATCAGGGAAAGCCCGCCGTTGGCGGAAACGAAGAGCAGGTGACGAGAGTCGGCACCCCAGACCGGCTGACTACCGGAGGTCAGGTTCCGCGTCTGGCCGCTCTGCAGATTGCGCAGGCAGATCGTCCGGGTGCTTCCGGAAACGGAGACGAAAGCGATCTGGCTCCCGTCAGGCGACCAGGCGGGATCGATGGAAACGGCTTTACCGGTCGGGAGTGGCGTGGAGGATTTTCCGCGAACATCGAGGATGAAGAGATCGGATCGACCGGGGGCGGGCGGGGCGGAAAAGACGAGGCGTTTTCCGTCGGGTGCCCAGGACGGGGACGATTCCGGAACAGGGGTCGAAGTCAACGCGGTTGGCTTTCCCCGGGGCAGCTTCACCAGGAACAGCTCACTGTTGGCACCTCCGTCCTCACTCATGGCGAGGGCGAGGTGTTTCCCGTCGGGTGAGAAGGCGGTTTCGATTCGTGCCGCGGCATTCATCCTCAAAGCCGACGGTGTGCCCTTCCTCAGATCGACCAACTGAACGATTCCGCGGTCGCCCGCCTGCAGCAGCACGTTGGCGAGTTGACTGCCATCGGGGCTCAGTGCGGGCGCCACATGGGATCCGGCGCTCTCGGTGAGTTGGCGGAGATTCCCCCCGTCAAAATCGCAGGCGTAGATCTGGTAGGGTTTGCCCGATTGGCTGAATGAAAAGGCGATCTGACTGGTAGCAATCCCGGGCCGCTTGGTGAGCGTCAGGATGATGTCGTCGGCGAGTTGTCTCAGGTCGGCCGGCAGGCTGCCGCGGGCATACTTGCGGGCGAACAATTCGTGCCCGTCGCCGCTGGCGAGTCGGCCCTCGAGATATCCCTCACCGATCGTTCCCGTCACCACCGGGGCACCGGAAGCGGGCTTCAACGCGAACGGACTGATGCGCTCCAGCAACTGGCCGAGCAGATTTGTGGCTTTGTCGCCGCCCTCGCCCTCGAATCTCTGGACGGTCAGCGGCAGGGCCTGCTGGGCTTCGGCGTGGTGGAGGGGAGTGACAAAACTGGCGAGGACGATTGCCGGAAGTACGAGCGAAATTCGATTCATGTCACAATAAAATCGTTAGTTTCTCAGCGGTGGGGGAAGGGGTTGGAAAAAGGGATCGGCCGCCCGCGAAATCGCGCCGAGTGACCGCGGGGAGGACTAGTGGAGGGAGCGGAACGCCCGGATCCGCGGCAGGCCATTCTCTTCCGGCGCCGGGGGACCGATCGCGTTCGCTTCGGTGACGAGGTCGCTCAAGGTGGGTTCCCTGCGGGTGGTGGCCACTTCGGCGGCTTTTTCCTCCGCTTCGATCGGTTGCGCGCGCGGCTTCGTCGAGGCGACGGAAGGCGGCGCTTCGGCTTCGACTTTTTCCTTCCCGTTTTCCAGTGGATCGGAAATCGGATCCAACTTTTCGGCGGGCGTCTGGTCGGCCACCTCGGTTGGCTCGGATTTCTCCCTGGTTTCGCCGGCGGGAGGAGCGGACTCTTCCGTTTCCGGCGCGGTTTCGGCCTCAATCGGTGAAGCGACCAGTGGTGGGTCGGTCAAAACGAGGGTTTCCTTGATGAGCTTCTCGCTCTTGGCCGGCTCGGGTTTTGTCTCGGCGGACGTTTTTGCCTCGTCAGTTCCGCGGTCGGCCACGTCCGTCTGGTCACTTTGGTGACCGCTCGTAAAATAGCCTTGGAGATCTCCGGGTTCGGTCATTCCGGCGGAACGCATCAATGTTGGCAGCGCCCAGAGGTGAACGCCGAGGATGCCGAGAAAAATCAGGAAAAACTGCGTGTTCGCGTTCCAGCCGCGAGGCGCCAGTTTCTTGAGCACCCTGCTGAACAGGTCTCCCGGATTGTCGAGGTGGCGCAGGATGTCCATGGAGGTGTAACGGGGATATTCAGAAAAAGTCAGGCCATCGCCGCCTGACCGGCCGCCTGGCGGGCGATCGGGTTCACCCCGTCTTCGTCGTCATCGGACCCGGCGAACGGCGTGCGAAACAGGTAGCCTTCCTCGTCGAGCGGCGGCCGATCGTCGTCGGGATTGGCAAATGCCGCGATGGGACGATCGAAGTCCTCCGCCGCTTCGGGATCGGCATCGTCAATGAGAACGAAGGGGCTGTCGCCGCTGTAGATCTCCGAATCGGCGTGAGCCTCGAGGGAATTCGCCGCGCCCTCCATGGCTTCGATCGATTTGGCGGCGTTGGCGCGGTCGTAGGCGGTCAGGGGCTGCTCGTGGTGGATGGTTCCGAGTCCCACTTCCTCGTCGGCATCGGTGGGGGGCAGTTCGCGGCCCGAGGCGTAAGCGAATTCGAGCGCCCGTCCGTACTGCGAGCGGAAATCGCCCAGCACCCGGAGACGTTCCCGGCAGATGGCGCCGAGCACGACTTGTCCGATCAGCGCCGGGACGCCAACCAGCAGACCGGCGACCAGCATGGCGAGCCCGCCGGAGACTCCCGGAGAAACGTCGGCCAGCGTTCCTGTCATGCCGTTGATGGAAAACGTTTTCATGAGGATCCAGGCCATCCCGAGCAGCCCGACAAAGGGAGCCCCGAGGGAAGTGACCGAGAGCAGGGGCATGCCATCGCGAAGACGGGACGCGGCCGCCAGTTCTCCGCGGGAAAGCCCTTCGCGGACCGCCTTCATCTGCGTGGCGTTGAGGCCTTCGATCGATTTCAGCCGCACCGAAAAGGTCGCGTCGCGTTCCGGCGAACCCAGCATCTGGAAGGCGGCCTCTCTCGCGCCGTGATCGTAGATGATCCAGCGCAGTGACCGCTGGTCTTCCCAATTGCGTTCGAACAACTGCATGGGCTGCCGTCCGCCCCGATACAGTCGCACGAACTCCTCATCAGCACGCTTCATCCGGAAAAGCGAGATGCCCTTGGAAACGATCACACCCCAGCTGAGCAGCGAGAGCATGAACAGGCCCCAGAGCAGGAATTTACCGGGAAACATCGGCTGCTGAAGCGCGTAATCGAAACCAGTGGCCGCCAGAGGGAGTTGATCGAGTGCGAGTAGGGTCATAGCGAGATGCGCGAGAAGGCTGAACTTTTGAACCCTGAAAATTCAAGATTCCCTAAATATTTTAAAATTCCGGCAAATTTACAATCGATCAAGTCTTTTCGGTGATTTCAATCAAATCGCCTGATTCTGGAAATTCGACGCCGAATCCCGAATCTCCCCGTTGAATCGTGACGTCCCACTTCTTCGCGATTCACTCCGCGAATGAGCGAAGCAGCCACGAAATCAGCTTCGCGGAAAGGGATGCGATCGACGCGATGACCAGCATCAAAAGCAACCACCCCCAGAACTCGAGAATCGTGCGCCGCTCGTTCATTTCATTATCTTTCAGAAAACAGGTGCGAAGGCTGGTCTCGTAAGCCGGATTCTGTTCGCCCCGCCGAAGCGGAGCGGACGATCATTTTTCTAGCCCCGGCCGAAGCCGGAACTCCCCGTCCCGCCGAAGCGTTTCGGGGTGCGACTAATACCCGGGCTTATTCCGCCGAAGCGAAACCGGACAGGCGGCCCGGACTTTGCCCTGTTCTGTCTTGCACCACGCGGGGTTTGTCGTGCCCCCTCGGTTGCCCTCGGGGCGGTGAGCTCTTACCTCGCCTTTTCACCCTTGCCGATTCCCACCGAAGCGGGAGGGCGGTTTGTTTTCTGCGACACTCTCCGTCGATGGCGGCTTTCGCCCTCCATCGCCCCCGTTTTCACGAGGCACATTGCCTTGCGGTGTCCGGACTTTCCTCTGGAGCCGATCCCCGATACGGGACCACCCCAGCGATCATCTCCGACCAGCCTTCGCACCGCGAAGATACGCTCGCTGCGGGGGCTTGCCAACGAGTTCAGTGAGTCGGATTGAGGAAAAAAACATCCGCCGCGTACCAGAGGATCATCGCCATGGCTAGGAGCATCTTGGCGACCACGCCGGCGAGCCCGCCCACCACGGTGCCGACGGTCGAGTTCGCCGCCGGCTTCCACTCCTTTTTCGCGAACCACATCTCCGCCACGAACACCCCGACGATCGGTCCGAGGATCAGCCCCGGAAGGTTGAAGAAAATCGCCCCGACAACGCCCCCGATCAGCGCGCCCCAGATGCCGTACTTGCTGGAGCCGAACCACTTCGCACCCATGGCGCCGCTGAGCCAGTCGACCACGATGGAAAGCGCCCAGAGTATGCCGATCACCACCAGGCTCTGCCAGGTCAGTCGGCTCTCCGCCTGCATCCCCATCAGGAAATAATGAGCCAACGTGCCGACGAAAATCAGCGTCGTTCCCGGCAGGATCGGCAAAAACGTCCCGATGAACCCGGTGACGATGAGGAGAATCACCAGCGTCCATTTCAAAACCGTCAACGTCTCCGCTCCGGGGAACCAATCGAACCAGTCTTTGACAGCAGCTAACAGCATGGTCGCGAAATTTCTCGATTCTCAATCCCCGATCCTCACCCCTTTATTCAGTGATGAAACACGATTTTCTTCGCCACATCACCTCGCGCACCGATGGGCCAGTCCTCCGATTTCGGCCAGCCGAGGTAGAAAAACCCCAGGCATTTGCCTCCGGGTGACAGTCCCAGCCATTCACGAACCTCGTCGCTGTAGCTGACCGGTGGTGACGACCAGAACGCCGCCATCCCGATCGCGGAGGCGGTGAGGTGCATGTTCTGCACCGCGCAGGCCACCGCCTCGATTTCCTCGATCTCCGGGATCTTGTTCTTCGGATCGCGTTCCATCCCGATGGCGATCACCGCCGGGGCCATCAGCGGCTGTTTGGCCAGCTTTTCCCGTTTATCCGATCGCACCTCTTCGGACGGCGTGATCCGATCGTAGGCGGCTTGGAGAAATTCGCCGAGCCGCTGGCGGCTGTCGCCGGTGAAAACGAAGAAGCGCCACGGTTCCGTCATCCCGTGAGTCGGTGCCCAGTTCGCATTCTCCAGAATGCTGGCGAGATGAAGGTTTTCCACCTGCTTCAGGCT
>JAGRPB010000335.1 GCA_020439945.1 Verrucomicrobiia bacterium | reverse complement strand
TACGCGGGATTCGTACCGAGGCGATTCCCGGAACGCCGGGAAACTTCACCGCCAGCGACGGTGCGTTTCGGGACCGGGTGCGATTGCGTTGGGATGTGGCACCCGGGGCGATTCGCTATCGCGTATTCCGTGGCGATACTCCGAACCTCGCCAGGGCGTTTCCGATCGTCGTGATCAAAGACGGGAGTGTGAACGCCTACGATGACGAAGCCATTCGTCCGGGAACGACCCACTACTACTTCATTGTCGCCGAAGGCATGGGAGGGAGAGGTCCGTGGAGTGAGGAGGAGGAGGGGCATGCCGCGATGGCAGGAGATTCCTTGGATTTGCCGGAAAGTGCTCCCTACGAGACCGTGTCAGGCGAAGTTGTTGATTTGAATGAAACCGAAATCGTTTCTCGTTTCTCCGGGGTTCTGCGGGATACCGATGATCCCGGACTAATAATGGGCGATGTGCCGAATCTCCTGGTTCGGACAGTGGGTGACAGAACAATTCTCAGCGGTCTGTTTCGGATCGGGTATCACCAGTTTCGAGTAAGGGGCCGGTTCGAGGAGGATGGAAGTTTTTTGACGACACTCATTCCATTTCGGGGGGCGGAGCCGACAGTGGTATCACTGCAACTGATCAAGACTGATGAGGATGAGATACTGCTGAGCGGAACGCTTGAGGGCGAGATTTCGGCCGTTCTCGACACGAGTGCCATACCGTGGCATCCCCGGCGCCATCCGTGGGAAGAACCGGGACGCTATACGTTCCTGATGCCCGACGAGGAAGGCGGCGAAACCGCCTGCGGCATTGCTCTGGCCGGGATCAATCGCGCCGGTGTGGCGAGATGGCTCGGATACACCCCCGAAGGCGCGCGATTCTCAGCAGTATCCAGAATTGGTCAGGATCGCCAGTTGCCCTTGTTTGCCAGGTATCGTCTGCCGCAGCGGCGGTTTGGGAATCTGGCGGGAACCCTCGAGTTCCGGGAGCTTGAGGGAATCAGTGATCTTGACGGATCGGTAGTTCTCAGGGTCAGGGATGAGCCGGAGTCCGAAAATCAGAGGGCGTTTCTGGGAAGTCGTTTCGAAGGGGAGAGTCTGGTCGGGCGGGTATGGGTGAGCTTCTCAGGGACGGAAGGCATGGAGAATCTGGACGCGACCTGGGACGAGAGAGGAAGAATCGGGCTCGTTGGAAATGACAGGAGACTTCGCCTGTCGGTCAACCACCGGTCCGGCATGGTAGCGGGCGTTTGGAACGATCGCATTGAAGGGAAGTTCATTCGGATGAAAGCGGTGGTGTTTCCGCGTCAGAATCTCGCCGTTGGCTGGTATCGGGAAACTGGTCATTCCGAAACCTCACTTTTCGCCGTCGAACCAGACTGAGAAGGGCGCTTTCGCCAAAAAGAAAACCGGGCGGTCCCACTTGCGCGGAACCACCCGGTTTTGGTGCTCGAGATTTCGCGACTCCGTTTGCGAGGAGGCCGCGAAAAAATTCGAAAAAGGGGAGAGCCGGCCGCCGAAGCGACCGGCTCTCGAAGATCGGATATCCGATTACATCATGCCGTGGTCATGACCGTGGGCCTCGGGCTCTTCCTTTTCCGGGATGTCCGCGATGAGACATTCGGTGGTGAGCAGGAGACCGGAGATCGACGCGGCGTTCTGCAGAGCGCTGCGGGTCACCTTGGTCGGATCGACGACACCGGCCTTCACGAGGTCCTCGTAGGTATCGGTGGCGACGTTGTAACCTTCGTTGCCGCTGGCCTGCTTGACGTGCTCGACGATGAGGGCGCCTTCGCGACCGGCGTTGGCGGCCAGGGTGCGGAGGGGCTCTTCGATCGCGCGGGCCACGATGCCGGCGCCGGTGGCTTCGTCTCCTTCGAGACCAAGGTCACCAACGGCCTGCTGGGCACGGATGAGGGCAGTGCCACCA
>JAGRPB010000334.1 GCA_020439945.1 Verrucomicrobiia bacterium | reverse complement strand
GCTTGTTTTGTGTGCAATCGCTTTACACGACCCCGCTTCGAGCCCTAAATAAGGAGGACTTGAATCGTTCGCCCAGCCCTCACACCCGTCAAGGCGAACTGTTTGAGTAGGAGAGGGTTTTCAGGCCGTTGCCGGATTTACGTTTTTCAGCCGGAGAAACATCCGGGCCTGTCGAGACACGAATTTATCCAACTGAACCGACCCATGAGCAAACACCCAAACCCGAGAAGCGGAATCCCGTGGATTCTGGCCTCATTGATAGTCTTTGGCGCCGCGCTGAGATCGCTCGCGGAAGACCCCGCCGCCGGAGGCTCCTCGCTGGAAGGCATCGTCGCGCCGAAGATGGCTGAGGATGCCATCAGTTCTCTCGATCCCGCCGTGGAGGAGGTGGCGGAGCAGTTGAAGAGCATGAGCCTGATGGACCTCGTGGTCACGTCGGTTTCCAAGCACGAGGAGAAACAGTTCGATGCCGCGGCCGCCATTTACGTCATCTCCAACGAGGATATTCGCCGTTCGGGCGCCCGGAATTTCGCCGAAGCCCTCCGGATGTCACCCGGTCTCACGATCGGGCAGATCGATTCGAACAAGTGGGGCATTTCCTCGCGGGGATTCACGGACCGGTTTTCCGACAAGCTTCTCGTGCTGATCGACGGGCGCAGCGTCTATACCCCGACCTTTTCGGGGGTCTTCTGGGACGCGCAAAATTACCCGCTTCAGGATGTCGAGCGAATCGAAGTGATTCGCGGCCCCGGTGGCACGCTGTGGGGCGCCAACGCCGTCAACGGGGTGATTAATATCATCACCAAGGACGCCGCCGAATCTCAGGGCGCGTATTTCGAGGGAGGCTGGGGAGATCCGCTGGAGCGCGTCTTCGGCGATATACGCTATGGCGGCCAGCTGGGTGAAGCCCATTACCGGGTCTATTTCGACTATTTCGAGAAGGATGGCACGCCGATCGAGGACAGTTGGAACAACTACCAGACGGGTTTCCGCATCGACTGGGACAATGTCGACGAGCATTTTACTTTTCAGGGCGACTACTATTGGGGGAACCGCCGCCAGATCACCAATCAGCTCAACCCGGGCTTTGTGCCGGTGCCCGAGACGGGGCGCTACGTCCGGTCCTTCGTCGAGGATTTCGACGTGAGCGGAGGCAATGTGCTCGGTCGCTACACGAAGACTTTCAGCGCCGATTCGGAGCTGATCTTTCAGGTTTACTACGACTACGTCGAGCGCGGCGAACTCCGGTGGCGGGGATATCGGCACACCGCCGACGCCGAATTGCAGTACCGTTTCTCGCCCCTCGAGAGGCACTCGATCGTTTCCGGTCTCGGCTACCGGGTGATGCCGGATCATTTCGACAATCCCGACACGTTCGACATCGTCTGGGATCCGGCCGAGACCAATCACCAGTTGTTCAGCGGCTTTCTGCAGGACGAGATCGAGCTGATTCCCGACGTGGCGCGATTCATCATCGGAACCAAGGTGGAGCACAACGACTACACTGGTTGGGAAATCCAGCCGAACGCCCGCCTGACGGTGAAGCCGTCCGAAAACCAGACTCTTTGGGGCGCGGTGTCGCGGGCGGTCCATGTGCCGGAGCGCAATCTGGAGGCCGTGTCCACCAACCTGGCCCTCGAGCCCGGAATGGTGCCGGTCGATGTCAACGGCGACGGCATTCCCGACACCTTGCTGCCGCTTTTCAGCGCGGGGAACGGACGAACGGTGGACGGAGAGATGGTGGATTCGACGGAACTGCTCGGCTGGGAAGCCGGCTACCGCATCGAACCGGTCGAGCGTGTCTCGGTCGATGTGGCCGGATTTTACAACCAGTACGACAACCTGGTCGGCGCGGCCTTCACCGGGCCCGATTTTCGCGGAACGCCGGTGCCGCATCTGCTGCTCAGCTCGCACGGCGCCAACAACGGCGAAGCCACGACCTACGGCACCGAGGTTTCCATCAATGTCGAACTCGCCGAATGGTGGCGCGTGTCCGCCAACTATTCATGGCTGCGGATGGACTTCGACGACAATGCGGGCCTCTTCTCGGCCGGCAAGGATCCCGAA
>JAGRPB010000333.1 GCA_020439945.1 Verrucomicrobiia bacterium | reverse complement strand
GTAAAGATCTCCGCCGAGCGAGACGGGCGTCGGGTTGGCGGCGTGGGAAACCGACCAAGGCTTTCGGCCATCGGGAACATAAAGCCGTCCCAGTTTCTGGCATTTCATCGCGCGACGGATTCGGGATTCGATCCGGGTTATTCGGCGGAATCGCCCAGTTGGTTCTCGGCTTCCCGGCGAACGACGGCGTCGAGCCATTCGTGCATGCTCTGTCCGGATCGCGCCGCGGCTTCGAGGGCCTTTTGCTTGGTTTCAAGCGTGACGCCCTCGAGGTTGCCGAAATACCGAGTCCTCAGCGTGCCCCCGCGACGTCCCCGATGCGGAAGGTCAAGATCCCAATCGGGCAATCCCTCGCCTTTCGTATAGTCGATCAGGTAAAAACAACCACCGATGATCCAGCGAATGGCGACCTCCCGCGCGCAATGGGGAATCATTCGGATCGGGGCGCGGTTTTTGAAAAGAGGGTTGTTGTTGACAACGATCTTCTCGAACTCCGTTCCGCGAAGCCAGGGAGCGACCGTTTCGTCGCCGAAGACCACCCGGCCGCCGAGCTTGGTGACGCGGGCCATCTCGTTGGCGGCGCGCCTTTGATCGCCGAATTCGTTAAAACCCCCGAAATGGAACACGGCATCGAAAAAACCGTCTTCGAAGGGAAGGTAGGAAGCGTTCGAAACGTGAAAGCGAAGGTCGCACGCCGTCTTGCCCTCCGCGGCTTCGGTGGTGAGCTTTTCGCGGCAGCAGAGAATCATGTTCCGGGAAAGATCCTGCAGGAACAGGCTGCCGGAGCCACCCAACCGCCGCCCGATGCGAAAGGAGTCGCGACCGGATCCACAGCCAATCTCCAGCACGCGCTGGCCCGGCATGAGATGGAGAAGATCGACCATCTTTTCCCGCACGGTTTCCTCATCCTCGCGCGCGGCCGCGAACTGCCATTCCATCGCGGCTTCGTAGGCCAGTCCGGCCATCTGGTTGTAGGCCGCCGCCGTCGCGGCAACCCGCTCAAGGAGTTCCCGCGGATGGGTCAGATTTGGGATGCCATCCTCAACGGCGTAGGTATGGCCTTCGTCGTTCCGCAAGACCTCGATGCGGTCACCATCCTTTCCGGGAGCCAGCGCGGAGAGCGTTGCCGGGCATCGATAGGGACTGGATTCGAGTTCGGACATGGAAAAGCGGTCAACGGTCGGCAAAACCGGCTCCGGTGGCAAGGGCCAATCGGCCATCCGCCGACTCAGTCCACGGAAACGGCTTTTTCACGGAGCGCGAAGGGTTTGCCGTCGCCAGTGTAGATCGGATGGTCCTGAAATATTTCGCGAAACGCCGCGCACGAGGTCGGCAGGATTTCCCGGGCCGTGGTCACCTCCTCCGGTGTGTGGCGAACCTTCGAAGCGTCCTTGCTGGGCTCGCCGACCACCGAAATCCGGTCGAAGATCGCTCTCGCCCGCATCGCCCAGGTTCGCGGAACGTAACGTTCGAAAAGGTTGCGGAACCATTCCTGGGCGGTGATGGCGTAGAGCCACTTGATGTTCCGCCGATAGGAGGCGTTGATGCGGAGATTGTCAAAGTTCGATTCGTCAAAATAAGGATCGATGCCAAGGAAATCCTCGATCGCCTGGAGAATTGTCAGTTGGTTCTTAGTGAAAAACGAAAAGTCGTAGATGAGCAGATTTTCTCCGAAGGCCTTCTTGTAGGCATCGAGTTTTTGCTCGAATTCGCCGTCATGAAAGGTAAAGAAAACAGGTCCTCCCTTTTCGGTCAGGCGGGATTCATAGCCGTCGTGAAGCCACTTTTCGAGGGTGGGAGGCACGTCGTAGTGCGAGTGGTTTTTCTGACGAAACAAGGAAACGGCGAACTCCGCCGGATCCCGCAGGCACAGAATCACTTTGGTGTCGGGGTTGAACTCGCGGATCCATTCCGGCGCCTGGGGATCGTTCCAGCAAGCCGGTGAAAGGTCTCCGGCAATCTGGCCGGGTTTGATGCCCCGAAAAAGCGATGCGAACCAGTCCCGTCCCTTGAAATGATAGTGGGCGTTGAAATAGTCGATCTCCTTGCGAAAGGCCAGGTAAATGGATGGGTGCTGCTGGAGATAATGATACAAAAACGTGGTGCCCGCGCGCGGCATTCCGGCGACCACAAGCAGCGGAAACGGGTTCGAAGGTT
>JAGRPB010000332.1 GCA_020439945.1 Verrucomicrobiia bacterium | reverse complement strand
CGTTTTGAAATGGAGAGCGGCGTCCCCGTCTTCTTCGATTCGATCCAGAATGCGGGCACTCGCGAGGCGGGATTCGGGATTCAACTCGTTGGCACGGAGGGAATCATCGATTTTCGCGCCGATGCCGAACCGTTGGCGCACCTGATGAAGGGTAGTCCGTTTCGTCCTCGACCCGAACCGCGCCAGTGGGTGCCGATCACCAGTGCGGGAGTCGGAAAACCGGAGCCGATCGAGGACATTCGGGCCCAAGTCGGTGGGCACGTGGGAGCGGCGCGAGATCTCATTGCAGCGATTCGGGAAAAGCGGGAACCGCTTTGCAGCGCGAAAGACGGTCGGGTGGAAGTGGAGATGACGATGGCCGTGTTCGAATCCCACATTCGCAACGGCGAGCGCGTGGAGATTCCGCTGACGGAGCGGGAGGGAAATCCGCTGAGTCGCTGGTAGGTTTTCGCGTTTTTGCGCGTTTGAGTCGGCGATTTGAAACAAAAAAATCACGATCGATTCTATTCAGAGACGGGCGCGACTAAATCGCTCATTTTTAAATCGCGGCAAATTTCTGCTGCGTTTCATCGGGTAGGGTGGCTGCGGGAATAGTGCGCGGCTGATGCCGTTGTGGCTCCCTTCCTGCTTTTCCGGCTTCCGAGGTCACGATGCCAATCTGCCAGGCAGGGAGCAGCCGAAAGCGGAGAGGCGAAGTGGCTTCGAAAACGAAGCACGCATCTCCCTATTCCCTCCCTCCAGATGAAGTCCCGCTCTTCTTTTTTGCGGCGCTCTCCCGCGTCGCAGTTCGCCGTTCTGTGTGTGCTCATTCCCGGCCTGGTTATCCAACCTGTCCCGATGCGCGGGAATCCGACGGGCGGAATGGTGGTCAACGGCGCCATCGAAATTGGCGACGGACTCGGAGGTCAGCTTAGCATTTCCCAGGCTTCGCAAAAAGGGATCATCAACTGGGAGGATTTTTCCATCGGTGCGGGCGAAGTGACGCAGTTCCTCCAACCGAGCGCGGATTCGTCGACCTTGAACCGGGTCATCTCCGGCAATCCCAGCGCCATCCAAGGCGCGCTGAAGGCGAACGGCAAGATTTTCGTGATCAATCCCAACGGCATCATGGTCGGGCCGGGCGGATCGATCGATGTGGCTGGTCTGGTGATGTCGACGCTGGATGTCAGTGACGCGGAATACCTCGCCGGTGGCGACATGATCTTTCGCGGCACCTCGAGCGCTGGCGTTCAGAACTTCGGGCGAATCAATGCGATCGGGGGCGATGTTTTCTTGATCGGCAAGACGGTGGAAAACGCCGGTAGCATTTCCGCCAGCGGCACGGTGGGACTCGCGGCGGGCGAAGAAGTGCTGATCACCGCGAGCCCTGATGCGAATGGCGAACGCGTTTTCGTGAAGCCAGTGGGAAGCGGAGGTGCGGGCACGGGAGTGACGAACTCGGGATCCATTCAAGGCGCCGCGGTCGAGTTGAAGGCGCACGGAAATCTCTACGCCTTGGCGATCAACAACAGCGGCTCGATCCGGGCGACCGGAGCGGCTCGAAGCGGCGGCGGGGTTTACCTGCGGGCGCCAGGTGGCCAGGTCGACAATACCGGATCGATCGCGGCAACCCTGCCGGGAGGAAACGGCGGACGCATCCTGATCGAGGGCGCAATCATCAATGCGGGCGGCACCATCGATGCCAGCGCGACGACTGAACAGGGTCAAGGCGGCGAGGTAACCCTGTCAGGTGAGACCATCAACGTGACCGGGAAAGTGGCCGCCGATGGCGGAGTCGGTGGACTGGTCACCATCGGAGGCGAGGGCACCCAGAGTGTCAGCGTCGGTAACGGCGCGGAGGTCAGCGCCAACGGCAGCAGCGGCGCGGCGGGTACGGTCATCGTGACCGGAGCCGAAGTGGCGATCGGGGACGCAAGCATTGCGGCGGACGGATTCACCGCTGGCGGCGAAGTGAATGTGGGCGGTGGATTCCAGGGTGGGGACGAATCGATTGCCAACGCGATTAATACGGTGGTTAGCGATGCGGCGACGATTTCGGCGAACGCGCTGGGCGACGGTAACGCGGGCCAAGTCGTGATCTGGGCAGATGGGCAAACCGATTACGCCGGAACGATCACGGCGGAAGCGAAGGGAGTTGGCAATGGTGGGCTGGTGGAAGTTTCGGGCGCGGA
>JAGRPB010000331.1 GCA_020439945.1 Verrucomicrobiia bacterium | reverse complement strand
AACGTCGTCCCGCGCGCCGGCGTCGGTTACACCAACTACTCGAGCATCGACGATCCCGACATCGACTCTTTCGACCGGACCATTGCCCACGCCGGCGTCGAGACATCCATGAAGTTCTCCAAGCAGTACCCCAACGTCGTCAATTCGACGCTCGGCATCGACGGCTTGATGCATGTCTTCCAGCCCTACGTGAACTACTCCCTGGTCAGCACCGACGAGATCGGATCGCGCTTCACGCCAATCGACCGACTCACGCCGACCACCCGCCTGCGACCCATCGATCTGCCGCTTTACACGCCGACCGACGACATTCGCGACTGGCAGATCGCCCGGATCGGCGCGCAAAACCGCCTGCTCACCCGCCGCAATGGCGGCACGCACAACTGGCTGTCGCTCAATACCTATTTCGATTCCTACATCGACGATCCGGAGTTCAACCGCGATTTCTCGAATCTCTTCAACGAAATCCAATGGTCGCCCCTTCCCTGGCTCTCCGCCCGGGTGGATTCACAGGTTCCCGTGTTCGGCGAGGAAATGGACTTCACCGAAATCAACAGCTCGGTTTACTTCATGCCGACGGACTGGTTTCAGTTCGGAGTCGGGTATTACGAGCTGAACGATCATCCCTATTTCCGCAATTCCGACCTGATCTCGCTGAGCACCTACACCCGCCTGAGCGACCAGTGGGGCTTCAGCACCGTGCATCGCTTCGAGGCCGACGACAGCACCCTGGAAATCCAGCAGTACCAATTGCATCGCGATCTGGCGAGCTGGACAGCCAGCATTGGCGGGATCATTCGTGACAACCGTTCCGGCGACGACGAATACGGAGTGCTGTTCAGCCTGACGCTGAAGGCCTTCCCGAAAGTCTCCGTCCCGGTCGACTTCGAGCCCGGCGGCGGTCAGTAAGCCAGCCAGGGGGTTCGGGAACGAAGAACCGTCGCCAACTCAACAGGGTTGGGTCGAGCGCATAACCCTGTTGAATGAAGCTCCCAAATCGAGCGGATTCGAGCGGTTTCTCCGCGATGGGCTGATCGGTTGGCGCCGGCTTTTCAAACCTCGCCGATGCTTCGCGCCATGCGGATCATGTCCTCGTAGCTGACGCCCTCCACCCATTCGCCACACCAGAGATGCCACGCCACCACCGGCCACCGGGCGGGCGGCGCGGATGTCGCGTCCGACTCGGCGAACGGAGCCAGCAACACGCGCGGCGCATAGCGGTGGCACTCGCCCGCCGGCGCCTGCGCACGATCCGTTCCGGCGAAAACAAAAAATCGACAGGTCCGACACGTTTGCTCCTCCATGCTCAGGGAGGGCATAGCGTCACCGGCGTCCGGGACGGGATCGGGATTTCCGGGGTCGTTCATGATCGGGTGATTTCCGCGGTCAGGGCGGTCAAAGGGGTTCGTCCTGGCCGATGATTTGCACTTCGGTCTCCAATTCTATGCCTCTTTCTTCCTTCGCTTGCAACTTGATACGGGCAATCAGCGCCAAAACCTCCGCCGCCGTGGCCTCGCCGTCGTTCACGATGAAATTCCCATGGACCTCGCTGACACGGGCCGCGCCAACCGCCGAATTCTTGAGCCCCATCTCATCCACCAACTGTCCGGCGCCGATGGGGCCCGGGTTTTTGAAAATGCACCCCGCACTGGCGGCGACGGGCTGACTTTCGCGCCGCTTGGCCTTGGAGGCGTCAAGTTTCGCGGCAATGACGCCGGCCTCTTCCGGAGCGCCGCGAAACACCGCGCTCACCGCCACATGATGGGCCAGCACCGGCACATTCCGGTAGCGGGCGTCCATGTCGGCGGCCGCTTTTTCGATCACCTCGCCAGCCGAATCGATCATTCGAACGCTGACCACCCGGTCAAAAGTCTCCGCCCCCATCGCTCCGGCGTTCATCCGCAGCGAACCTCCCACATTGCCGGGAATGCCTTCCATCCATTCGAAGCCGCCGAGCCCGGCGGCCTGGGCCGCGGCCGCGAGGGCTTTGAATTTCACGCCGGCGCCGGCTTCGATCGTTCCGTCTTCGCGAACCTCGACGCGGGAAAATTCGCCCCTTGCCGGATTGGCGACCACACCGGGTATGCCGCCGTCCCGAACCAGGAGATTCGAGCCCCTCCCGACGATGCGGAGAGGAAGGCCCTGATTGTTGCAGAATTTCACCACCCGAGCCAGACCCGCGACGGTTTCCGGCTCGATCCAGAACTGAGCGGGGCCTCCGACTT
>JAGRPB010000330.1 GCA_020439945.1 Verrucomicrobiia bacterium | reverse complement strand
GACCTCCGAATTGATCTCGCCGGAGATGAAGTACTTCGAGTGGAACTCATTCATCAGGTCGCTCAGTGACGCATCCTTGTTTGAGAGAAGTTCCAGCAGCCTCAGCGCCGGAATAGACCCGGAATCCGCACAGAAGAAATCACGGAAGTAGTAATGGCCGGAAACTTCGCCACCGAAGACGGCATTCTCCTCGCGCATCCGCCGCTTGAAAAACGCGTGGCCCACTCGGGAAAGCCTGGAGTTTCCTCCTGCGGCAGCGACTGTGTCGGGTACTGCCCGGCTTGAACGCGGGTCGTAAAGGATGGTGGCTCCGGGTTCCGAGTCAAGTGCGGATCGGGCCAGCAGGGCACAAATGAAGTCGCCGTCGCAGAAACGCCCGTCGCCGTCGATGAAGAAGCAGCGGTCCGAATCGCCGTCCCAGGCGATTCCGAGATCCGCATCCTGCTCCTTCACGGTCTCGATGATCAGCTTCCGGTTCTCCTCCAGCAGGGGATTTGGTTCGTGATCGGGAAACTCGCCGTTCGGCTCAAAGTAGAGCTCAACGAGATCCATGCCCAGTTCTTTCAGCACCGGACCGATCATCGGGCCGGCCATGCCATTGCCGCCGTCGACGACGATCCGCATCGGGCTTATCGCCGAGGGGTTGACAAAGCCAAGGGTTGCCTTGTGGTATTCGTCCCAAAGGTCGATCTCTTCGTGACTGCCACCCCCGGGGGCCTCACCCATGCCCGCTTCGACCAGACCACGGATATCACCGATGCCGGCGTCACCGGAGAGGGCGAGAGCACCGGTCTGGACCAGTTTCACGCCGGTGTACGCCTTCGGGTTATGTGACGCGGTACACATCGCGCCGCCGTCGAGGTTACGGCTGCCTACAAGGAAGTAGAGCATCTCGGTCGCCACCTGGCCGGCGTCGATCACATGCGCGCCCTCGGCAATCATTCCATCGCGGTATGCCGCAGCCATGGCGGGTGCGGAAAGCCTCATGTCACGTCCCAGGCCGATCTTCAGCTGCTGCGGGTCCTTCCGGACCAGGTCGGCGAGGGTCAGGACGAACGCCCGGCCGATCAACTCCGCCGTGTTCTCGTCCATTTCTTCGCCGTAGATTCCGCGAATGTCGTATGCCTTGAAGATGGAAATTGTGGTGCCTTTCCTGCCGGTGTTTCGTTGACTGGTTACTGCCCGGGGGAGAGTCCTCCATCGCCGGGTCCGGCGTCCTCGCCAAAGGCCACGCGCAGTACGCGGTAGCTGTCCTCGAGAGATTGCGGCATGACCCGGTGATCGGCGATCACCGGCATGAAATTCGTGTCGCCACCCCAGCGGGGAACGACATGCATGTGAATGTGATGCTCGACCCCGGCTCCAGCGGAACGACCCTGGTTGAAGCCGACGTTGAAACCCTGGGGTCCGTAGACGTCTTCCAGCCGGTTCATCGCCAGCTTGGCCAGCGCGAGCATTTCACTTGTCGTGTCGGCGGGGATGTCCTGGATACGTCCTGTGTGGTCGTATGGAGCCACCATCAGGTGCCCGTTCGTGTACGGGTAGAGGTTGAGGATCACGAAGCAATGCTCGCCCCGATGGACGATCAGCGCGCTCTCGTCATCACCGAGGGCCGGTTTCGCGCAGAAGACACACTGGTCCTCGTTGTCTTTGTCGGCGTCCTTCACGTACTTGAGACGCCAGGGGGCCCAGATGCGGTTCTCGGTCATCGAGCACCCATCCTAGTGATTGGGGCGCGGAATCGATGGGGCCTCTTCCTCGGCCCGAAACGTCGCTGGAGACCCCGCTGCTCCCGCATTATCACTGGTGGAGTCAGCCCATCCGCCCTTGAACCCTTTGGGCCGGCACGTTGAGCAGGGAGAGCGGATTGGGCCCCGCCCGATTTACCTACTGGCCTACAGCCAGTGGCGCTTGCGGAAGTAGGCAACCATGCCGATCAGCAGAACCAGCATCACACCGACCACAATGAAAAAGTGGAAGTCGGGACCGTCAGCCGGATCCCCGCCACCTGGAAGCCCCACGTTCATTCCGAAAATGGATGCGATCAGAGTCAGGGGCAAAACGATGACGCTGATTGAAGTGAGAACCCGGAGGATGTCGTTGACCTTGTGGGAAATGATCGATTCGTTGGTTTCCTCGAGAGCGACCACGACTTCCTTGTAGTTCTCGAGCATGTCCCAGATCCGTTCATGGGCATCGACGATGTCATCGAAATAGATCTCCAGGTCGAGGTCACTG
>JAGRPB010000329.1 GCA_020439945.1 Verrucomicrobiia bacterium | reverse complement strand
GAGCAAACGAGCGAAGCTCTGCAGGTGACAGTCAAAGAATTCTGACAAAACCAGAAATTTCCGCTCGATGATGCCTTACCAAGTCGGTTCGCGGCTTGCCATCTCTTACTCCGCATCCAACGGCGAGATTGTCTTGCCACACACCTCCTCGTCGCTCTCGGCGTCGCAGCCCCGACTTGGAGGAACGGGACGTCGCGGGTCTGCCGAAACGGTTCAGGCAGCAAATATTGACACTTTTTCGTCTCCGGGTTGTGTGGGTAGCTCGCGTAATCAACCAGCGCCATTCGCCAGCGCCTTACGCACCCGCTGACGTTGTTTTCCCTCCAGTTTCTGAGGCTCGATCGGACTGGGGACCGCTTTCGGGAGCATTTTCGAGAAAGCGTTTTTGAACCCGAGCGCGGCCAGCACTCTCACCAGGGTCTGCGTCGTTGCCGGGCGACCGTTTTCGATCGAGGAAAGCGCAGCAAGCGCCGCCAGGTCCGCCTGTCGATGATTTTGCGCAATCCGTTCCCGCCGCAACCGCTCGCCGAACTGTTCCAGCTCTCTCATAAAAACGGTCTTAACCGGAATAAACGGAAAAATCAACGGTAAGCCTGCTTATCTCCGGAATTGAAGCTCAATAGGCAAACAGGCAGATTGAGTTTTTTAATTCCGTTGTTTACCGCTGTTAACGCGAGTCTGCCCGAACAAACATGCTTTTATGCGGTTTTAAAACACTTTCCCCAGATCGAGCACCCCTTGTTCGACCACTTACCTCCAAGTTTGAACCGTCGCCGCGATGAATGCTATCTACAAAGGTCTCCCTGCAGCAGATAAACGAAAGCCATCTGAATATAAACGTAGGGCCGGTGGGGTTCGAACCCACGACCAAGGGATTATGAGTCCCCTGCTCTAACCGCTGAGCTACAGCCCCGTGACGTTGGTCCTCACTGACCTGCGGAAAACCAAGATCCCGCCCAATTTCGGACTTGTCACCCGTTTTGCAACCCGCGCGGCGCAATCAGCTGGCAGGCCATCTTTATCAGGAGGACCGCGATTTTCTTTTGCCCCGCAGGAAAACGCCTCCCCAGAGACACAGCGTGCTGACGATCGACCCCACAATCATGGGCAACCAGAGTTGTCTCGCCGAATAGATCTCGGCATGTGCGGGATCGCCAGGCAGGTAAATGAGCTTCACCCCATCGCCTTCTTTCAACGAATGGCCAAAGGTGCTTACGGTGACGATGTCCACCGGCTCGCCGTTTTCGGGAGTGAACCGCAGATGGAGATCGTGGGTAACGGCAGGAGCCGAACGCTGGCTCAGACTTTCCATGCTTTCCCCCGCTTTCCGTGGTGATGATCCGTAGCTGACTCGCGTGGTGACCTCAGTCACGACGCCTTCCGTTATTTTGCCAAATACAGCGAGCCGTCCCTGGTTCCAGATCAGGGCGCCGAGGAAAAAAAGTCCGGCTATCAGCAGAATACCGCCAAGAACCGGAGCACGGCGTTGGTTGGCTTCGATCGTTCGACTCATCTCTCGGGGTGAAGGAATAGTTGCGGGCTCTGCTTTCACTCGTTGGAGTGGAGGTTCCGGATCATCGAAAAGCGTCCGGTTCTGGCATCCCATCGGATCAGGCACCTGGCCGATCCACCGACCGCTGATTCCATATCGCCCTCGGCGATCGAGCGCTCGATGGTGCGCACCACGACGATCGAATCGGAATCCACCCAGCGTTTCGGGATGGTGTCGTCCGTGATGGTCGTGCCAAATCGCAAATTCTCGGTGAAACCTTCCGCCTTGGCCTTGGCCATCAGCTGTTGGTCTGCGAGTTCCTCCAACTGGCCCGAATCCTCCCAGGGCATGGCGGCGAATCCCGATTCCTGCCAGCCAAAAAAGAAACAGCCCAGGTGACGGGTGCCCAGGCGGGAAGTGAGGGCGAAGCGCTTTGAGTCCGACGACCAGAGGATGGTCTCCTCCGGCCGCGAAGGGTCGCCGAGTTCGTCCGGAGCAGACCAGATCAGCTTTCCGAAACTCTTTTCCACGATGCCGAATGGAGGCTTGCCGGCATCCACCTCTGCCGGATCGAACCGCACAAACTCGAACCTGCCCTCCGGCGAGACCGGGCGGGGTAAAGGAGCGAGTGAGTCGAGAAGCGTCCCCTTGTTGGCGAAATCCCAGCCTCCGCCGAAAAGCACGTCCCCAACGAGCCAACCGCCACCATTCCTGGTCAGGAGGACGGTATCCGTCCAATGGGTGGTTTCGCCGCCA
>JAGRPB010000328.1 GCA_020439945.1 Verrucomicrobiia bacterium | reverse complement strand
CTCGATGGCCTGCCGGTAGGTCGCCTCCGACTCCTCGGAACGACCCTGATCCCAGAGCGAGTTGCCGAGCCCGTTCCACGGATAGGCGTCTTTCGGATCGAGCTCGATGGCCCGGCGGTAGGCCGCCTCCGACTCCTCGGGACGCCCCTGATCCCGGAGCAAGTTGCCGAGCCCGTTCCACGGATAGGCGTCTTTCGGATCGAGCTCGATGGCCTGGCGGAAAGCAGCCGATGCCAACCGGTTTTGAGCATGCTCCACCTTGAGCACTCTTCCGAATTCATACCACCACCCGGCCTCCTCTGGGCGATATCCGAGACTTTCCTTATCCTCCCCCGACATGGATCCCAGGAATTCGAAAAGGTCAAAGGCCTCGCCGAGCGCGGTCCGCCCCAATTCGCGGTCCAGCAGCCGGCCGAGGCAGGCGAGCCGATCGTGATCCCAGGCCGCCTTGACACTGTCCATGGCCAGTTCTGCATGTAGCGGGGTGCCCTCAGTGGCCTTGGTCAGGGAATAGAGGAAGGCCTCGCGATCGGACTGATGAGACGCGTCGGAACTTTCCCGCCAGTCCTCCAGAGTCCGCCGTACCCAACCTTTGAAATCTTCCTCGGAATAGAACACCCGCATCGCCTGAACGAGCCACTCCAACCGACGCCGAGCGGACCGGGAAAAGCGCATCAAGTAGTAGATGTTGTAGAAACGCTCGGCGACCTGGTAGGACTTCCGCTTGGCGGTCGATCCCGGGGCTTCCTCGAGAAACCCGCCGTTGACCAGTCGCCCGAGAAAAATACTGACCTTGTTCGAGGGCCGGCGAAGGGCTTTGGCGACATCGCCGACGGCAACGGGGTCCCAATGGCGGGCGACGTGATCGAAAGCGCGCCGTTCCTCGGGGCTGCGAATCTCCTCGATGCGGTGTTTGAAGTAGGGCGTGCAATCCTCCAGCAGCCGTTCGAGATCGCGCCGGGCACTGCCCTGCCCTCCCTCGGCGAGAAGTCGGTAGACCAGTTTCACCAGCCGGGGATTTCCTCCGGTCAATACTCTCAGGCTCTCGATTCGACCCTGTTCCTCGTGGATGACACGCTTCACCTCGTCGCCGTCGGGACGGACGCCGGCGAGTTCATCGAGCATGCCGATCATCTCCTTTCGGTCGAGTCGCTCCAGGCGAATGGTCCGGAAGAAGTCAAAGAAGGGCATGTCCAGTTTGCCCGTCTCGTCGAAATAGGAGGGCGAGCTGGCAGCAATCATGACCCGGTCGTCCTCCATCAGGAAGGCGCGCAACCGGTGCTGCTGCGCTTCGTCATTCACCGCCGAAAAAAAGTCGTCGATGTTTTCCAGGATGATCAGAGCGCGCTTTCCGGTCGAATCGAGGTGCCGGAGAAAAAGCTCTTGAGCCCGTTCCTCGATGTCCGCCGGATTGGCCTCGCGCAAGGCTTCGACTTCCTCCGCGATCCACGCCTCCTTTCCCATCGCGGCCAGGAGATGCCCGCTCGCTTCCAACCAGAAATCGGCGAGATCCCCGATGCCGTAGGTCTCCTCGGGAAAAATCACCGGGAGCCATTCACTCGCCAGTTCGGGATCGCGTTCCACGGTATAGGCCACCGCCAGCAGGAGCATCGTCTTTCCCATGCCCCTTGGTCCCACCACCAGGAGGTGCTGCTGAGGCTCCCCACGCTGATTGTCGCGGACGATTCCAAGCGCCGTGTCCAACTGCCGCTGTCGGGCAATGAACTCCGAGAGCAATTGCTCCTTCGACATCGAGCCGGGGCTGTAGATGCCGAAGGTGGCGAGGTGTTGTTCGGTTTTTTCAGACATGACGTCGGCGCCAGTAGTCGCGGAGCACATTGGTGAAGAACTGCATCCGCCCGGGACCATCGGGCGGCCGGAAGAGGTAGCCATCGTGACTGAGGACCTCGAGCACGTAGTCGAACTCGGTCTCGTCGAGAGTCTCCGATTGCGACAGGGCTCCCGCCGCGAGATTGGAAAGCGCTTCGATTTCCAGGCCATCGTCATTCGCCCTGCCCAGTTGCCGCAGCACGGCCTTGGCGATCACGAGTTCGCTTCCGGAAAAGACTTTCGGAAGACGGTCCCACATGTGGGGAAGGTACTTGTTTCGCGGACCGGCGATCAGGTGCTCGCGGTAAACCCGGTGCAAAAAAGCCTCGTCGATTCCCGCTTCCTGCCCCTCCGGCAGAGAGTCCTCGATTCCCGCCACGAAAATCTGGATGAAGTAGGGCCAGGCACTTCCGAGTGACTGGA
>JAGRPB010000327.1 GCA_020439945.1 Verrucomicrobiia bacterium | reverse complement strand
CGAGGCCTACACCCGCCAGCGTGCCCGCCGGGGCGTCTACGCGGCGAGGGAACTGCCGGCCGGTCACGTGCTGACTTCGGCGGACCTGGCGATTGTCCGCCCCGAAAGCCCGATCGCGGCCGACCGATTCGACGAGTTGGTGGGCATGAAACTGAAGGCTCCGCTGGCGGCCTTTGCCCCGCTGACCTGGGAAGGTCTCGAGCATTCGGACGCGTGAATGGCGGCTCCCGGCCCGTCCGGCTCAGCGTCCAATCTGGGCGATTGCCTCGATCGCTTCGTCGAGGTTGTTGCTGGTCCACGCGTACTCTCCCACCCAGTAGGAATCGAGGGTGAGGTCGGGGAAATCGTTGGCAACCATGTGGGAACGGCGCTTTCGGTCGAGCTTGCCGCCCAACCCCAGTTTTTCGCCTTCGATCGCCACGCGCGTTCCGGGCAGGAGCCGGCGGTATAGCGGTCCGTCGAGCTGTCGGAAGGCCCAGACCGGGAAATAGAGATAACACTTTCGGGATGGGTCCGATTTCGCGGAAGCCAGCACGGCGACGTGACAGAAATCGTAGTTCAGCTCGGATTTTTCCGGCAGCCGCGACACCTCCTGAATGACGAATTCCTCGCTGACGGTGCCGCTCTTCTCGTCCGGCGGCGTTTCCACAAACTCCGGGAAGGGCAGCTCCCGAAAGGAAAGGCTGAAATACCGGTGCCCAAGCACCCAGACAATGGTGTCCTTGCCCTCGAGGAATTCGTTTCCCGATTTCCACGCCAATCGGGAAGGAACCATGTCCGACCCGGCGCTCACATGGAACACGTCGACTTCGGGAAGGCGATTCTGCCGGACCCATCGATGAAAACCGTCAGCGAAGGAATCGCCGATGATCCCGATGTGTTCCCCCCTCGAACGCCAGGCGCGGGAGCCGACCGCCTCGAACATCGCGCGGTAGCCGTCGGCGAGCGGATGAAAATCCTCCGGCGGCGGAGCATAGACGGCCTGCCCGCGATCCGCGGACGCGGTCATCCACGCGGTGGCGTCGACACACTCGATGCCGGTTTCGCGCGCCTGCTTCAGCACAAAACTGGCGGCATCGCCCCAATCCTCTCCTGACCTGTGTGAAAGCTCGTTCCGATACGGAAACGCAAGCAGGATCAGGTCAATGTTTCGCTTTTTCAGATAAGCGTCGAATGCCAGAATCGTTTCGATCGTGCCGGGTCGCACCGCGGGAGAGACCACGATCCGCGGAGGGGAAGGAACGGCGAGCCGGTGCGCATGGAGATACTGGCCCGCGACGAACCCTGTCCCCAGGGCCGGGGCGGCAAGGGCGAGACCGATCAGGAAACGTGGGGACATGGAGAAAGCCGAACCGACCAAAGGACACAGATTGATTAAGAGTTCTTAATCAATTTCCTCCGGCATGGCAATCTCCAATTTTATGATTTTTGGAATTTTTAGATTCGCTTCAAAATCGCCTCCGCCACGCGTTGGGCTCCACCCGATCGGATGGTTTTCGTGGCTTTTTCGTGCATCGCGAGCATTTCATCGCGGTGCTTTTCCCATCGCTCCACCAGTTGAAGCATTTTCGCATAGCCGGACTCGTCCCCGGTAAAGACCCGGCAGGCACCGTGCTCCTCCAATTCCCGGATCAAGTAATTCCGGTCGGGAAAAAGCGGGAGATTGATCGAGGGCAATCCGACGAAAGCGGCTTCATAGGTCGTCATGCCGGCGGAACAGATGACCAGGCAACTGCTCCGCAGCACGCGCCACATTGATTCGTTTGATTTGACGAGGATAACTTCGTGCTTGGTGCCGCTGACAGCCTTTACGAGCGCCTCATAGGAATGGGTGTAGGCTTCGCCGAGCGCAACCCAGATGAGGAGTGAGCAGTGGGCGTTCTTCAACACGTTCAGGATTTCGAGGGTCCGGTTTGGCGCGTCGGCTCCACCCATGGAGATGGCGATGCTCAGGGGGGACTGGGCGAGGTGGGACTGGAAGACCCGTTTGGGGATGCGCCGGCATCGTTCGCTGACGATGGTGTAGTCGAGACCCTTGATTCGTTCGGGAAAGGGCGCCGTCTTCGTCCATTCCGGGTCCTCGTGAACGGTGCGATGGACCAGGAAGTCGCTCTGGCGAAGCCGGTCGAACACGGGAGACAACGAAACGGTGATTCCGGAGTGCTCCCGGATTTTCGCGAATGCCTCCGACGAAAGAGTCAGCATGTCGAAAACCGCGGCGGCGGCGCCGAATTCCGCGAGTCCGACCGCCAGTTCCGCGTCGGAATTGCAACGATG
>JAGRPB010000326.1 GCA_020439945.1 Verrucomicrobiia bacterium | reverse complement strand
GTTTCTTGACGATCTCCAGGTAGGTTTTCTGGGCTTCGTCGGCGGCGGCGGTTGCTTCCTCGATCCGTTGCAGGAGCGACTCGCCCTCAGGCCCCAGAGCGTAGGCTTTTTCGTGTTCGGCGCGGACGTTGGTGCTGGTGCCGGCGAGGTTGCGGCTGCTGCGAAAAATGCCGGCGAGCGCGTAATAGTCGGCGGTCGGGATGGGGTCGTATTTGTGATCGTGACAACGCGCGCAGTTCGCCGTGAGAGCAAGGAAGGCACGGCAAGTGGCGTCGATCTGGTCGTCGGCAACGTTGAGTTCGAAGAGCAACGGGTCGCCCTCGTTGAGCGTCTTTGGACCGATGGTGAGGAATCCGGTGGCGATGTGCTGGGCGTCCCGCTGCTCGGGCGAATCGGCCGGAAGGAGGTCGCCGGCGAGTTGTTCAGTCAGGAACCGGTCGTAGGGCTTGTCCGCGTTGAAGGCATCGATGACCCAGTCGCGATACCGCCATGCGTAGGGATAGAGCATATTCCGCGAGTAGCCACTCGACTCGGCGTAGCGGGCCACGTCGAGCCAATGCCGTCCCCAGCGCTCGCCAAAGGCCGGCGAGTCGAGCAGTCTATCGACGACTTTCGTGAAGGCCGCCATGTCGTCTGCGGGATCGGCGAGAAAGGCGGTAATTTCCTCGCGAGTCGGCGGCAGGCCGGAGAGCTCGAGCGTGGCCCGGCGAATCAGGGTGCGGCGATCGGCATCGCCCACCGGCCGCATTTCGTTCTGCTCAAGTTTGGCGAGGACGAAGCGATCGATCCGGTCTTTCGGCCAGTCCGAGTCTTTCACCTCGGGAAGCTCCGGTTTTTTCACCGGCTGAAAGGCCCAGTGATTTTCGGCGGCAATTTCGCGAGGGAGTTTCGACTCCCCATCTCGCGGGTCGGGCGCTCCCATGGCGATCCAGGTCTCAAAATCGGCAATCACCGGATCCGGCAGCCTACCCTCGGGCGGCATTTGCAGGTCTTCGTTTTCGTAGCGGAGAGCTTCCAGCAACTGGCTCCCGGAGGGATCGCCCGGAATGATCGCGTCGCGCCCTGAGATCCCGCCCTTCCGAATGCCGAGACGGGTATCGAGGAGAAAGTCCGCCTTCACTTCGTCGGCATCGGCGGCGTGGCATTCGTGGCAGTGCTCCACCAGCACGGGGCGAATTTTCGATTCAAAAAAATCGCGTTCGGACTTGGTCAAGCTGATTGGCGTCAGCTCCGCCGCCGGCAACTCGAAAACGGCCGCCGCCAAGGCGAGAAATCCAGTGAATGCCAAGCGCATCACGGCTAAGATTACCGAATTCCCAACCCGCACCCCAAGTCCGCATCCACGCCCCGATGATTCCCGAAGGCATAGAGGCAACGCATTCCCCCACGCTTGATCGTCTTTCCGAAAAGATGGCTCAGTTGCGGGCGGCTCAACCTTTGCCGGAGCCCTTCGTGGAAAGCCTGGAACACAAGCTTTCCATCGAGTTGACCCACGGAAGCACGGCGATCGAAGGCAACACCCTGACACTCCGGGAAACCCAGCTGTTGATCGACGAAGGCATCACGCCGACTGGACCGAAACAGCTACGCGAGATTCACGAGACGGTGAACCATCATGAAGCCGTACTGAAGGTTCGGCAGTGGGTCAAAGAAGGAACACCCCTCGACGATCCCATGATCCGAGCGATTCATCGGCTCATCATGCGAAACATCGACGACACTCGAGGCGGCGTTTATCGAACGGATCGCGTCATGGTGGCCGGCGCGCCGCGTCAGCCGATTCGGCCCGATCTCATTCCCGAGGCGATGGTCGAATGGCAATTTGAGGTCATGTCCGCACGGGAAAACCCCGTCGTCGTAGCCGCGGCTGCTCACTACCGGTTTGTGAAAATCCACCCATTCTATGACGGAAACGGCCGCACCGGTAGGCTGCTCATGAACTGGATCTTGCTCGCGCAGGGCTATCCGCTAACGGTGATTGCTTCGGAAGATCGTGCGCGCTACATCGGCAGCCTGGACAAAGCGGATCGGGAAAATCCGGTTCCCTACTACGAATTGATTGCCGAATGCGTCGAGCGGTCGCTGGACCAATACCTGACTCACGACTCCTGACTTTTCACGAAAGACTTTTCACGAAAGACTTTTCTCATGTTCAATCAACTCTCCGACAATCTCGAAGGCGTCTTCAAGAAACTCCGCGGCCACGGCAAACTGACGGAGAAAAACATTTCCGACGCCCTGCGCGAGATCCGATTGGCGCTGCTGGAGGCCGATGTCGAATTCTCGGTCGC
>JAGRPB010000030.1 GCA_020439945.1 Verrucomicrobiia bacterium | reverse complement strand
GTCGTGGTCATGCTCCACGGTTCCTCCAACCCGACGTCAGCGGCGCTTTTTCCCAAAAACCTCCCGGATCGCTCCGGGAGGTTTTTTTGCGGGGTTTTGTCACACCTCTTCCGAACGCGGCAATTTCACATAGGAAGTCGATGACTTCCCCAATCTTCAATTTCCTCCTCCCCCCTGAATGCCGGGGACTGGCACACTCGCCGGTCCCCGGTTTTCTTTTTGGGCCGTTGCGAGGTTTTCGGCCAGTCCGCTGTAACCAACTCATGGAAAGCGGCGTCTTTTTCGCCTGGCAGCCCGCAGTCAACGGGAGGTCGCATCAATGACTCGCCAAGTGTCCATTCCTGCCGTAAACCCGAACCTGTGCCTGAGAGTGACGATTCCGACCTGGTCAAACGCGCGGTGGCGGGGGACGATGACGCTTTCGCCGATCTGGCCGGTCGATACCGGGACCGGGTGTTCGCCATGGCGGCGCGCTTCGCCCGGGGTCGCCACGAACTCGAGGATCTCGCTCAGGAGATTTTCATCCGGGCGTGGAAAGGGCTCGAAAGCTATCGGGAAGACGCCCCGTTCGAACACTGGTTCATGCGGATCAGCGTGCGAACCTGTTATGACTTTCTGCGCAAACATCGACGCCGACGTGATTCGGAAGTGCTGGTGGACGAGATGCCGCCCCATCCCGAAATCGATTTCTCCGGTGAGGCCGATCCGGTCGCGCAACGACGCGAGGCCTGGGAACTGGTGCGGAGTCTCCTCGAAGAACTGGGCGAAAAGGACCGACTCGCCATCACGCTGGTCGATCTGGAACAACACAGCATCAAGGAAGCCGCCGCACTCACCGGCTGGAGCGAATCCAACGTGAAAGTAAGAGCATTCCGAGCCAGAAAACGACTCCGCGAAATCTATGAACGCCGCCAGAGTGAACGGGAACGTCGCCTCGACTCGCACCGAACCTCCTGAACTCCGATGAACGATCGAAACTCAAACCAACCGCCACCGCTCGACATCCTCCTCGAACTGGCATCCGGCCATGAGCCGGACTTGGTGCCGCGCCCCGGATTCGAGACGCGCCTTCGCGCCCGGATCAGGGAACTTCGGGAACAGGAGGATGCCTTGGGCGCCGTTTTCCCGATCTTCTCCAAATGGCTGTGGCGCACCTCCCTGGGATTGACGCCTGTGGCGGCCCTGCTGGCCTTGTTTTTCGCCTTGGTTTACGGCATCGGCCTCCCGGAAGGAGCGGATTCGCTTCTCTGGCAATTCTCCGACTGGATTCCGACCGCCGGCTTCTGAGTACTCCCGATTCGCATGAAGGTTTCTCCCAAGGTCAAAGCCGGTTGCGGCGTGATCACCGTGTTTGCCCTCGGATTCTTTCTCGGGGCGATGGCGTTGCTGTTCGTCATTGTCCGCGTGGTGCCATTGGCGGAGGGATGGCGTTCGGAAAAGTCCAAGGAATTCATTGCCGAACATCTGTCCAAACAACTGAAATTGAACGATTCGCAACGCGCGGAATTCGAGCCGATCATCCGCGATGTGCTCGAAAAACGCTGGGCTTTGCGGCGGGATTACCTGCTCGAAGACATGGAGATGTTGGAACAGGAACTCGTCACCCGCGTCGATCCGATTCTCACCGAACCCCAACGGGAAAAGGCGCGAAAAATGCTCGAGCGCTGGCGTCGCGACCACCGATTTAAAATCGTCGATCCAAAAAAGGACGCGCCGCCCGCCGACTCCGGAGACTCGGAACGGCTCACGATTCCGGAGACGAATTCGTGACCGTGGATTCAACAGGGTAAGGTCGCGCACCTGACCCTGTTGAGTCCCGGGAAAGGACCGCTCAAGTACGGTTCAGGATTTCCATCGCCTTTTCCACGATTCCCTCGACCGGCCAGAGGCGGCCGATGCCTTCGTAGCCGCAGGCCAGCAGCCCCTCCTCCGGTCCGATAAACTCGACGCCCCGCTCGCGCAGGGTTTTCGTGTGCCCCTCGATCGCGGGGTGGGTCCACATCTTGCCGTTCATTGCCGGAGCGATCAGCATCGGTGCCCGGCAGGCAAGGGCGATGGCTCCCAGGGCGTCATCGGCGAGGCCGAGCGCGAGCTTGGAGAGCGTGTTGGCGGTGGCGGGGGCGATCAGGAAAAGGTCGGCGTCGTCGGCGAGCTGGATGTGGCCCGGGTGCCAGCTGTGTTTTTCGTCGTAGAGACTGGTGGTGACCGGTTGGCGCGACAGCACCTGGAGAGTCAGCGGGGTGATGAATTCCCGCGCGTCGTCCGTCATCACCACATGCACCTCGCAGCCGCGCTTGGTCAGTTGGCTGGCGATGTCGGCGGCGCGATAGGCGGCGATGGACCCAGTCACGCCGAGGACGACGTTGGGCTGGCGGGAATCTTCGGCAGTGACAGGGGTGTCGCTCACGGTGGGCACTATCGTTTTCTTTCGGCCGTCACGCAAAGAGGTCGGGATGTTCTTCCACCAGTCCGTCGTCGCCGTGAAGGCGCCGGGTGCGGCATCGTTCACCCTCCACAATGGCCCGGAACCGGTGCAGATCCGCCTCGTGGCTGCCGCTCACAATGGTGTAACCGTAGTCCCGCCAATGGCGCATTTCCTCGAGCGCGTTCGTCATTCGCAGCGCGAGTTGATCGGAGTCTTCGGTGCCCCGACCGCTGAGACGTCGCTTCAGTTCTTCGCGGCTTGGGGGGAGGATGAAAATGTCGACGATGGCTTCGGCGATCGCGGGATCGGGATTTTTTCGCACGAGACGGGCGCCCTGGACGTCGATGTCCATGAGAACGTCCTGGCCTCGGGAGATTCGGCTGAGAACGGCGCTTTTGAGCGTTCCATAGAGATTTCCGTGGACTTCCGCCCATTCGAGAAATTCGCCCCGCGTGGTGCGTTCCTCGAAATCGTCGCGGTCGAGAAAGTGATAATCTTTGCCGTCCTCTTCACCGGAGCGCGGCTGGCGCGTGGTGCAGGAAACGGCATAGTCGCAGAGCGGATCCGCCTGGCTCAAAGCGCGGCAGAGCGTCGTTTTTCCCGACCCGCTGGGACCCGAAACGATGCAGAGAATTCCGCGGCGCTGAAGCTCGATCGACATGAATTGGTAGACGGGAAAAGGACGAGGCGCCGATGGGGTCGTTCAGCCCGGCAGGATCAGCTACTGCACATTCTGAACCTGCTCCCGGATCTTTTCCAGTTCGGTCTTGGCATTCACGATACGTTGCGCGATGCCCGCGTCGTTCGCCTTGCTGCCGATGGTGTTGAACTCGCGGTTGAGCTCCTGACAGAGGAAATCCAGCGGACGGCCCGCGGCTTCTCCGCTCTCAAAATAGCGACGGAACTGGCGGAGGTGACTGTCGATACGCGTCAACTCCTCGCTGATGTCGCAGCGCTCGGCGAACAGGCCGATCTCGCGGAGGATGCGGTCGTCATTCAGGTCGAGTTCGAGTCCCGCGTTTTCGAGTCGGGTGAAGAGATTTTTCCGATAGATCGAAACGACGTCCGGCGCCTGAACGCGAACCGCCTCGATGTGATCGGCGATGGAATTCAGGCGAGCCTCCAGATCGGAGCGAAGATGACGGCCTTCCTCCTCCTGCATGTGAATGAGTTTGGCGAGGGCTCCATCGACGGCCTTTTCGACCAGGCCGCGAAGCGATTCGGGATCGGCTTCGGTTTCCTCCATCCGGAAAACGCCCGGAGCGCGGAACAGGTCGGCGGCGGCGATCCGCATGTCCGCCCCTGTGGTTTGGCTGACGCGACGGGCGGCTTCCACGTATTCGCGGGCCAAGGCCTCGTCCACCTGCAGTCGCCCCGCTCCCGCGCCACGGCGTTCGGCGGCGACGCGCGCATTCACCCGACCGCGCGAGATTCGCTCCGAAATTCGGCGACGGACATCGGGCTCCAGATCCACCAGGCGGCCGGGCAGATTGATCGCGATGTCGGTCTGCTTGCGGTTCACTCCGGTCAGCTCGACAGAGACCGTCCAGGTTTCATCCGTGGCCTCACCTTGGCCAAATCCAGTCATGCTTTTCATAGTCGGGGGGCTTCGATGGTATACGGCTCTCACGGCCTGACAACCCGAATCCGAGATTCAGGAGAGGTTGTAGGCGTCCATGTCGACCGTGACGAGCACGTCTTCGGGAAAGGTCAGGCCATCGATGATTTCTTTCAGATGACGCCCCAGACGGCGGGCGCTGGGAGATTTCATGGTGACCTGGAAACGCCACTGGTCGTGCGACCGAACGAGGGGACTGGGCAGCGGATCGGTCATCTGGATCCCTTCCGGCAGCTTGCGTTTCAGCCGGCGATGCAGGGTTTGAAGGGTGAACTCGGCCCGCTCCTTGTGAACGGAACGAACGGTGACCACGGCGAGGTGGAGGAAGGGAGGGAAACGAAACTGTTCCCGCATTTCCAGCTCCTGGGTGGCAAATCCGATGAAGTCGTGATGACGGGCGAACTGGATCGCCGGAGCGTGGGGCGTGAAAGTCTGGACCACGACTTCGCCGGCGATCTCGCCGCGACCGGCTCGTCCCGCGACCTGGGTGAGGAGTTGGAATGTGCGCTCGCTGGCCCGGAAATCCGGCACATGGAGTCCGATATCGGCATTCAGGACACCGACCAGGGTCACATTGGGAAAATGGTGCCCCTTGGCGATCATCTGGGTGCCGATGAGAATGTCGACCTTGCGTTGTTTGAAAGCCTTCAGTGTCTCCTGGAGTTGGCCTTTCCGTCGCATCGTATCGGTATCGACACGGGCTACCCTCGCGTCATCGAAAACGGAACGAATGACCGATTCGACTTTCTCGGTTCCGTAGCCGGCCATCGTGATCGCCCGGGTTCCGCATTCGGGACAGCGCTTGGGCGCGACACGACCGTGACCACAGAGGTGGCAGATCAGGCGGTCCTCCTCGCGGTGAAACGTCAGGGCGAGATCGCAGTGCGGGCATTCGGCCACGAAGCCGCATTCCGGACAGAGCATGGAGCGGGCAAAACCGCGGCGATTCAGGAACAGGATGACCTGTTCGCCATCGGCGAGACGCTCCTCCATCGCCATCCGAAGTTTCGAGGAGAGGATCGCCGGACCACCCGGATTTTTCCGCGATTCGAGTTTCATGTCGATGACCCGAATCAACGGCATGGCGCGATCGTCGATGCGTTGGTTCAGCTCGACGAGTTCGTACTTGCCGGAATCGACATTTTGCCACGATTCCAGCGAGGGCGTGGCGCTGCCCAGGATGACGGCGCACTTTTCCAAGTGCCCCCGCACCACCGCCAGATCGCGGCCGTGGTAGCGGGGAACCGTCTCCTGCTTGTAGGAATTCTCATGTTCCTCGTCCACCACGATCAGGCCCAGATTGTCGACCGGGGCGAAAATCGCACTGCGGGCTCCGATGACGATACGGGCCTCCCGGCGCAGGACTTTCCGCCACTCGTCATGACGTTCGCCCTGGCTGAGATGGCTGTGGAGGATGGCGACCTGTTTCTGGATCGCGGCGAATCGCTGTTTGAATCGATCCGCCGTCTGGGGAGTCAGCGAGATTTCCGGAACCAGCACGATGGCGCCACGTCCCTGGTCGATGACATGTTGAATCGCCTGGAGATAGATTTCGGTCTTGCCGCTGCCGGTTACTCCACGGAGCAGGATGGGAGAGGGAGCCTGCTCGCCCGCGGTACCGATCGCTTCGATGATTCGGTGGAAGGCGGATTCCTGCTCGGGGTTCAGGGTCAGGGAGTCACTGGGGAGGAATTCCTCGCCGGCGAACGGATCGCGGGCCACGGTTTCGTCCCGCACTTCGACGATACCGGCCTTTTCCAGCGCGGTGATGGTGGGACGACCGAATCGGAGACTTGACCCTGTCAGATCGGCGAGGAAACCCTGTTGACCGGGGCGTTCGCGGAGGTATGTCACGAGATCCGCCTGCCGTTTGGCGCGTTTGCCGAGAGCGTCGAACGCCTCGGAATCGGGATCGGTTTTGAGGACGACGATCTTGCGAATCTTCTCGGTCCCTTCACCCGCCCGGGCCGCCTGGGGGATCATGGATCGTAGCACCGCCTCGCGCGAGGCCAGGTAGTAGTCGGCAATCCAGTCCGCCATCCGAAAAAGCGGCGGCGTGAGGATGGGTTCCTGATCGACCAGTCCCGCGATAGGCTTCAGTTTTCCCCGCCAGGTATCATCGGCGTCGCCAGGTTCGACGATCGCCATGACGGTGCCGATGGCGGGCCGGTTTCGCAGGGGAATGCGGACCCGGCAGCCCGCGAGGATGCGATCGTTCAGATCGTCGGGAACCAGGTAATCGAACTGGAGATCACTGGTCGCTCCATCGATGAGTACTTTGGCGACTTTCGGCATGAGGGCGGCCGGAGGATAGCCCACGTGACTCGATTTCGCCGACGTCTTTTCTGAGTTTTCCGGCGGGACGGATCACTCTGGGACGTTCTTCAGAAAAACAAAACGCCTCCCGGTCGGAACCGGGAGGCGTTTGCCAAGGAAAACAAATTCCGTGTTTCGTGTTCGTTTCCCGAAACAGTGATCGGGATCAGAAGGACACGCTGAGGGACACACCACCATGGACGATGTCGTCCTGGAAGCTGTCGATGGCATCCAGAGCGAAGAGACCGGCCACGTAGGGCTCGAGGGTCACGTCGCTGGTGAGTGCGATCGGCAGGGCGGCCATCACGTAAATGTGGTTGAAGTCACCACCATTCGAGAAGTAGTCGACCTGGTAGCTGATACCGGTGCTGATCACCAACTCCATCATGTCGGAGATGGCAAAGCCTTTGCTGAGACCGGTTTCGAAATACCAACCCTCAACTTCGAAGTCGTAGCGAGCGGTCGCGTTCCAGTCCACCACGCCCAGGCTGCGGCCGATGCCGTAACCGAGTTCGTAGGTGGCGTCCGAACCAGAATCCGGGAAGAAATATCCGGTCATGGTCAGGGACATGTCGAAGCCGGCGATTTCCTGTCCGACACTGGCGTAAACGTCCAGTTCGTCGTCGAGCAGACCGTCGGTCGGGTTGATGTACCACACACCGACGCTCAGAGGCGTGCCGGCGACGGCGTAGTCAAGACCGGTCCAGACGGCGTTGCCGCCGAAGTCCACACCGTAGAAGATGTAGTCGGTCATGTAACCGGAGCTGAGGGTCGCTCCGATGGTCGGTTCTTCCACGACAGGCGGCACAACGCACTTGTCGCAGCTACTCATATCTCCGGCATTCGCGACCGCGATCGCAAACGCCCCAGCAATGCCATAGGCGATGGTTTTCTTCATTCGATTTTGTCTCCCTTGGTTGGATTGGAAATCGTCCGCTTTCGCGAACAAGCCGATCATCTGGACCGATAATTCGTCGAATGCAAGAAATTTAATGAGACAATTTCGAAAAACTTGGCCCGCCTTCGGCCTGTTGCGGACCCCATCCACCGGAAGCGTTCCGAGGTCCCATCCCGGCGAAAATCCGGGGTTTTTCCGCTGACTTGTCTGATTTATTTCCCAAACCGCTCTGGTTCAGGAAGGGGCGCAAAGCCCGCCGCGCCTTGGAGTTTTTGGCGGGAAAGCTGGTTCGGGCGGAACTCAGAGGAGATCCTCCGCCACCACTGAATGCTGCTGGCGACGGGAGAGAATGTGGGCCTGTTGGACCACCAAGGCCTCTTCCTGCTCGAATCGATAGCCGTGACAGTTGGGGCAGATGCTGACCTTGGCGGCCACAATCGAATCGCAACCGTGGCAGACCTTGTATTGGCTCGGGTTGCGAACAATGCGACGCGCGCGTTTTGCGCGTTCGATCAGGGCGGGATCTTCGTTTGCCATAAGAATGACTGAACTTACGCGACAAACCCGATTTTCGCAAGAGCGAATCTGAATTTTCAGGAAATTATCATATTTGTAAAGAAATGGCGCAGTTTTGGGCGGCTTTTGGGATTTCCTGCACGGATTCCCGGGCTGGAAGCGTGTCCTCAACGAATCTGGTTGAGGGCGGACTTCCCAGGGAAATCGGAGAGATTCTCCCCCTTCGAATCCCTCACCTTACCTTGGCTGCATGGTGATCCGCTTGATCTTGGCGGAATCGGAGGGACTCCAGGTGGAGACCTTGGGGTGGTCCTTGAAATGATGGTGGATGAGGCGCCGGAAATAGGCGTTCATCGGCGGCAACTTTTCCGGCCGGCCGCTGTTGGCGACCCGGTCCGCGACTCGCTCGGCTTCCTCGATGACGCGGTACTCCTGTGCGGCGCGGTAGTGATCGACATCGACGCGGATCCTCGGCGCGTCCGCCATTCGCAACTGGAGGAGGCGATTCACCAGATACTGAATGTCGTCGAGCCGCTCGCCCTGGCGGCCGATGAGCGGCTTCGGCTCGTGAGTCAATACCTGGAGGCCGCTTTCCGGGTGATTTTCATCCCGTTCGATCGTCACCACGAAGCCGAGATAACCCAGCATCGTGTCCAGGATTTCTTCGGCGGTCTCGATGGGATCCATGCGGCGAGCGGGGTTCCCATCGGTTGTAAGTCATCCGCCGCCGCGAGATCAACGCCTTTTTTTCTTCGACTTGGTGTGCCGATCGCCTTTCTCGCTGGAAAGCTTGGTTCGGCTTCCGGGTCCGGGCAGGGCCCCTCCGGCGCCACCCCCGCCCTGCTCGCGGGCTTTGGCTTGCTCTTGCATCCGCTCGAGAAATCCCTTGCCGTTGCGCTTGCGCTTCTTCAGCTCGGGCTCGGGGAGCTTGTTCATGATCCAGGTCTGGAAAATACTGAACACGTTTTGCGTGGTCCAGTAGAGGGCCAGCGCCGAGGCGAAGTTGTAGCAGATGAAGAGGAAGAAGAGGGGCATGAACTTGAAGACCATCTGCTGGGTCTTGTCGCCCGTCTTCGGGGTCATCGACATCTGGATGAAAGTGGTGCCCGCCATCAGGATGGGCAGAAGATTGAACGGGATATCGAGCCCAGGAATCATGAAGAGCGTGTCCGGCATGGACAGATCCTTGACCCAGAGGAAACTCTCGTGCCGCAGCTCCGCGGCGCGCCACAGCATGCCGTAGAATGCCAGGAAAACCGGCATCTGGATGAACATGGGGAGACAGCCGCCCAGGGGATTCACTCCATAGTCGCCGTAGAGCTTCATCAGCTCCTTGCTCTGCCGCTCCTGATCGTCCTTGTACTTCTCCTTGATGTCGTTCATCAGCGGCGTCAGCTTGCTCATCCGCTTCATGGTGCGGGTGGACTTCGCGTAGACCGGCCAGATGAGCAGGCGGATCATGATGGTGACGAGAATGATGGCGATGCCGTAATAGCCGACGATGCCTTTCAGCCAGACGAGCACCTGGATCAGCGTCGATGCCAGCGGCCGGATCGCCCAGCCGAAAAGTTTCCCGAACAACGGCGTGTCGTCGTACTTCATCACCAGGGTGCGGTGATCGCCGAGTTGCTTGAGTCGGCGGTATTCCTTCGGACCGAGATAGAGTTCGTAGTCGATGGTTTGCTGATCACCGGGCGCGAGCGAGAGATCGGGCAGGCTCAGGGCCGCCTCGACGGCATAGCGCCTTTTCTTGTCGGGGATCGGCTCCTGCTGGTCCTTGAACTTGATCGGAAACCGGCTCGCCCAGAGCGTGGACGCGTAGGCGTCTTTCGGCGTGAGCAGCGTCGTGAAGAACTGGTCGTTCACGCCGGCCCAATTCACTTCCGAGATGCTGAATTCATCGTGCGGCTTGGAATCGCTGCCGATGCCGAGAAATTTCTTCCCCTTGAAATAGTCGACCGGTTTGTAGGTCACATCGCCGCCGTCTTCGTCGCGAAAGTAGAATCCCGTCTGCCGCGAAAACTCACCGCCATGAAGGGGCGCCGCGGTGCCGAGATAGAGAAAGCGATCGCCGAGTTGGTGTGGCTGATCGCCTTCGTTTTTCACCGTCACCTGGAGCGTCATGAGGTGGGGCTCCACTCCCTTGGGCGACAGCGAGAAGCGCTTGGTGATCCGGAGCTTGTCGTCCGTCACGGTGGAGAATGCCACCGAGGTGTCGCCGCGTTCGGTGATCTCCCAGTTTTTCCCATCGAAATCGCCGGGACCGGTACTGAGCGTGCCGATCGGGTGATCGCCGCGCTCGTTGATGACCACGAAGCCTTCCTCTTCCTCAAGGGCGCGCTGGTGATCCAGCATCTCGGCGGTCGCGATACCGCCGCCGCGATTGGTGAGGTGGATGCGGACCGTGTCGTTGCCCAGTGTCAGTTCCTCGGCGTCCACGGCCGACTCATCCTTCGGCGCCGAAGTGGGTTTCGAATCGCCTTCGGCGGTTTCTTTTGAGGCTTCGGCCTTTTTTTCTCCGTCGGCGGCTGCCTCGGCCTTCGCTTCCGGGTGCTGCAGATTCCACTCGTCGAGCTGTTTCTGATACTCGGCCTGCTGCTTGGTGCTGTGCCATCCCCAGCCCAAGAAACCCGCGACACAGAGGGTCACCACGATCCATGCAGTTCGGTCCATGAGAGAGTTTTTCGCTTTTGAAGGTGTGAAACAAAGAGAAGTGGAGGCCCGATTTGTAATCGGGAAAAACCGTCAGCGCCACAGGTCAGCGATCCGGCTCGGGGGAAGCGGGACTTTCTACCGAATCCGGCCCGTGGCAATGCGCAAATTCCGGATGGGTCTTTTCGTAGTCATCCCAACCCGGTGGCGGATCATGCCCGTGACCACCCCAGGGATGGCAGCGGCCGATGCGGCAAATCCCCAGCCAGGAGCCTTTCAGCGCTCCGTGGACGCGGACGGCATCGATGAAATATTGCGAGCAGGTGGGGGTGAAACGGCAACCGGAAAATGGCCCGGTTACAAAATGCAGCACCGGTGAAATCACGATCTGATAGCCGCGAACCATCCAGATCAGGAGCGTCTTCATGCCGGCGGCGTGGATGCGGGTTTCGAGTTCGCGGATGAGGATTTTTCCGACTTGGAAAAAATGCCGGCCCGATGAGCGAGCCATTTCCATTCTTTTTCCAGGGCTTCGGAACTGGCTTCGGCGGCGCGATTTCTGGCTACCAGCACGAGGCAATAGCCGGGCTTGAGCCGTTCGCCGGTCCGCTGCAACACCCCGCGAAGGCGTCGGCGAACGCGGTTGCGGGTCACCGCATTCCCGAGTCGGCGGGTCGTGATGTAGCCGATCTTGACCGGATCAGCGAGGCGCTCGTCTTTCAGCACCCCGAGCACCAGGAAATGCCCGCCGTAGCTCTCCCCCTGATTGCGGACGCGCTGAAACAGGCGCCGCGAGGTGATCCGCCTGTCCCGGGGAAAGCGCATGAGGTGGTAGCGTCAATCCCGGGACCGCAGAAGTCGCCGCATGCGAGCGGCCACCGGAAATCAGGTGTGCTGCTGGACGTGGCGCTTGTACTGAATCTCCGCGCCCTTGGGAATGAGACGTTTGCGCCCCTTCTTGCGACGGCGGCGAATGATGTCACGGCCGTTCTTGGTGGCCATGCGGGCGCGGAAACCGTGCTGGTTCTTGCGCGACCGTTTGGAGGGCTGATAAGTGCGTTTCATGGTGCTGAAAGGAGTTAACCGTTCTTTTCCTGTCGTTCGAATCCCTTGTCCGTGATGACCGCAGCCGCCAGCTGGGCTCGCGTGAAGGGGCTCTTCGCTTCACGCACGTGCCACGTGCCGGGATTCGGCCGGGCCGAAAAAGGGCACGCAATCTAGGCCCATTGCTTCAGTTGTCAACGTCCGGGGCACCTGTCGAATTCTTCAATTTCAATCCACCGTGCTTTCTGCTAACTTGGGGCTGCTCGATTGCGGCCACGATGGCCTGCTCGACCTCGTCCCACGCCTGTCACCTTTCGATTACGAATCCTTGAGCGATCCGTCTTTCACCGCCCCGATCCGGCCGCTGAGCCCGCAGATGCGCATCGAGCCCGCCACGCTCGACGATCTGCCGCAGTTGGTCGATCTCGTCATGGCCCTCTTCGAGATGGAAGAAGACTTCCAGCCCGATCGCACCAAGCAGGAAAAAGGACTGGAACTCGTGCTCGAGCAGCCGAATCGCGGTCGCATATTCGTCATCCGAACCGATTACCAGATCGTCGGCATGGTGAACCTGCTTTTTACCATCTCTACCGCGATGGGCGGATTCGTCATTCTGATGGAAGACGTCATCATCCACCCCGATCACCGCGGGCAGGGCTTCGGTACTCAGTTGATGGAATACGTCATCGAATTCGCCGAGAAAAAAGATTTCAAGCGCATCACTCTGCTGACCGACCAGATCAGCGCCGAATCGCAGCGATTCTTCCAAAAGATGGGCTTCCAGCATTCGCACATGATCCCCATGCGCCTCACCTTCCAGGATCGGGAGATCAGCTGACGCCCGCTCCCGTTTTCCCGAAAACGCGGTTCGACTCCCGGGACGCGATGACTCTGGCCGAAAAACAGCGCGAGCTGATCGAGGATTTTTCCATCATCGAAGATCCGGTCGAACGATTCTCCGCCATCGTCGATCGCGGCCGACGGGCCCCGGCGCTGCCCGATGAGGCCCGCACCGATGCCCATCTGGTTCCCGGTTGCACCTCGCGTGTTTGGCTGACAGGCTGGGCTGAAAACGGAGGCGACTCCTGTCAGTTTCGCGTCGAGGCCGATGCTCCCAGCGTTCAGGGCGTTGCCGCGTTGCTCTGCGAACTGTATTCCGGCGCCACTCCCGCCGAAGTCATCGCGATCGAGCCCGAGTGCCTCACCGCGCTCGGCATTCATCGCCAACTCACCCTCACTCGAATGCGCGGACTCAGCCAGGTTCGCCGCCGCATTCGCGAAATTGCCGAGTCACTGGCGAACGATTAAGCCGGGACATTCCCCCTTCAAGAAAATCCATTCGTGTAAATTCCTCCCATTCGTGAAAATTCGTGTTCAAGAAATAGGGAACACGAATGGCCACGAATTTGACGAACTTTCACGAATCCCCGTGAGCTGCTCTCGCTGATCATGGCGATCTTCTACGACGCCCATCTCCATCTGCAGGACGAACGCTTAAGTTCGTTGCTCGACCAAATTGTCGAAGAGCTGCGGCGACTCGGTATCAAGCGCTGGGTGGTCAACGGCACCTGCGAATCCGATTGGCCTCAGGTAGCCAAACTCGCGGAGACCTACCCAGAAGTCATGCCCGCCTACGGCCTCCACCCGTGGTTCATCAAAAAGCGGAGCGGACATTGGGAGGAAACCCTCTCCGACTACCTATCACTTCCCGGTACGGTGGCCGTCGGCGAGATCGGTCTCGACAAATGGATCCGCGATCACCAGATCGATGACCAGGAAGTCGTCTTTCGGCGCCAACTTCGGCTCGCTGCTTCCACCGGGTTGCCGCCCGTGATTCACTGTCTCCAGGCGTGGGGACGCCTTCTCGAGGTTCTAAAATCCGAGCCCATCGGCGACAGCGGTTTCCTGCTGCATTCCTTCGCAGGACCCATCGAAATGCTCGATGACTTTCTCGAACTCGGCGCCCGATTTTCCTTCTCCGGTTACTTCCTCCAGGAACGAAAAGCCGATGTCGTCGAAACATTTCGCCGAATTCCGCTCGATCGCGTCCTGATCGAAACCGACGCCCCCGACATGGCCCTTCCCGAATTGCTCGCGACGCATTTTCTCGACCAGTTCGATGGCAAACCCGTCAATCACCCCGCCAACCTGATCGCCGTCTACGAAGGTCTCGCCAAGGCGCTGGATCTGCCGGTCTCCGATCTCGCAGCTCAGGTCGCGGCGAATTTCGACCGCTTTTTCAGCGTTTGAATCAAGAAGTCGGTCGAACCATTTCCCCTTTGCCCTCGCGAGAGTCGGGACTAGCTTCCCCGCCGATTGATGGATTCACCCGACCCCCAGGAAGCGCCGGCGCCCGCCGCGAGGCCGCGCATCGCTTATCTCTTTTCACGTTACCCGGTCGTTTCGCAGACCTTCTGCGATTCGGAAATGCTGGCCTTGGAGAGTCGTGGGTTCGATCTCGACATCGCTTCCATCAATCCTCCGCCGAATGCGTTCCGTCACGAGCGTTTCGATCACTTCGACGCCGAAGTGTTCTATCCGCCTCCGTCCCCAGTGCTGGGAAAGCTCAAGTCGCTCCGGGAAAAGGATGGTAGTTGGGACGCGAAATTCGGCGACATGATCGCCCGCCACGACCGCGACTACGGCGCCTCCTTCAAGGCCGCGACCCGCGCCCGGAACGGTCTCTACTTCGCCGAGTTGTTCAAAAAACGCGGTATCCGGCACGTCCACGTTCATTTCGCCAACCGGGCCACCCACACCGCGCTGTTCATCAAGCAATGGGCGGGCATTCCATTCAGCTTCACCGCGCACGCCCAGGACTTCATGGTCGACCTCGGGAGCGACGACCTGCTGCGCGAGCTCTGCCGCGAGGCCGAGTTTGTCGTCGGTGTCAGCGACTTCTCCTGTGATCTGCTTCGAAAGACCTGTCCCGATTCCGCCGCGAAAATCACGCGAATCTACAACGGGATCGCGATGGAACAGTTCCCGACAGCACCGATCGAGGAATTCGGTCCGCTGCGCATCATTTCCATCGGTCGCCTCATCGAGTTCAAGGGCTTCCAGCACCTCGTTGTCGCCTGCCAGAAACTGGTGAAACGCGGGATCGATTTCCACTGGACCCTCGTTGGCGAAGGTCCCCTGCGCGAAGCGCTCGAGCAACAGGTCGCTGCCGCCGGGCTCAAACCGCACGTCACCTTTGCCGGCGTTCAGAGCCAGGAATCCGTGAAGCGCCTGCTCGTGAACAGCGACGTTTTCTGCCTGCCCTGTATCGTCGATTCCAAGGGCGCTTCGGACATTCTCCCGACTGTCATCACCGAGTCCATGGCCTGCTCGCTGCCCGTTGTATCGACCCACCTCGTCGGTGTGCCCGAGATGGTGGTGCCGGAAGGAACCGGACTGCTGGTCGAGCCCAAGGACGAGACCGCGCTGGCCGATGCGCTCGCGCGTTTGGCCAACGATCGCGAACTCGCTCGCCGATTCGGAAAAGCCGGGCGTGCCCGCGCCGAGGAAGTCTTCGAACTTCGGGAAACCTCCCGCCAACTCGCCGCAAAGTTCGACCAGATCCTTGCGGAAAAAGATCACACCAAACCCGAATCCGGAGATTGGATCGCCCTGATCGACACCTGGCCGCCCGAGCCGACCGATGACACTCGACTCGCCGACGAAATCGCCTGGCTGGCGACTCAACAGGGTCAAGTCCCGCACCCAACCCTCTTAAGTGCCCGCGCCGGACGCTCTGGCGACGCTGCTGGGTTGACCGATTGGCCGGAAAAGATCGACTTTTTCCCCGACGCTCTCGTTCTCGAAGCCGAGTGGCAAGCGCACCCCGATCGGGCCGCCGAAGTGCTCAAATGGCGGGATGAACTTGGTTCCGGGATCGATACCGAGAGCTTCCTCGTTCAGGCTCGTCGCGCCCTGCACCTCGCGCGACTTATCGAAAAACGTGGCCACTTTTCCCATCTCCACGCGACTCGGGCCGACGTTGCCGTCACCGCGTGGATCGTTCATCGTCTCACCAACATTCCATTTTCCTTCGCCACCGAAGCTTCCTCCCAACTCGGAACCTCAGCCATCGATCGACTCTCCGCGGACGCCGTCAAAGTTTCCAGAGCCGACACTGACGACCCGCTGCAACTACGTCCGGCCGACCGTACCCGCCGCCTCGTGATCGGTTCTCTCAAGATGAAACTCCCCGGCGAAAAGTCACTTCCCAACAAATCCGAGATCTTCCGATCATTCTACGGTTCACTCCTTTCGCGCTGACTCGATCCCCGATCCTCAATCCCCGTCCCTCACCGAATGCGTCTCGCCGTCGTCATCGCGTCCTACAACCACGCGCAGTATCTCCCCTTCGCGATCGAGTCGGTTCTCAACCAGACCCGAATGGCCGACCGTTTCCTGATCATCGATGATGGGTCCAAGGACGATTCCGTCGAGGTGATTCGACGCTACGCCGAACGAGGCGTCGAACTCATCGTCCAGGAGAACGCTGGTGCTCACGCCACCTGGAATCGTTGCATCGAAACCGTCGCCGCCGATTGCGATCTCGTTTCCATTCTCAATTCAGACGACATTTACACGCCCGACCGGTTCGAGAAATGCCTCCCGCAATTCGAGCAGCCCGACGCCCGGGCCATGGTCTGCACAGGCCTGAAGATGATTGGTCCCGGGAATGAGGATCTGGCCCCCGAAGAATCTCGCGCCAAGTGGCTTCGCGCCGCTTGGGCGATTGGAAAAGCCGATGGCATCACCACTTGGGAATGGATGGCGATGGCCAACTGGGCCGTTACCAGCAGCAACATCATTGCCCGCTGCGATTACCTGCTCGCCAATCCGTTCCGGCCCTATCGATTCAATCACGACTATTTCTGCCTGAGTGGCGCGGCCTTGCGCGACCAGATCGCCTTGGTCGATGAAGTCCTCCTGGAATACCGCGTTCATCCACAGAACAACATCAACACCGATCCCGCGCCTTTGCTGAAAGAGATGCTGCGAATGCACCTCGATCTCTACGCCCACTTCGCCGACGAACTCGCGGCCGATCCTGCCGTGCGCCTTCGTTTCTACGAGTACATGCGTGCCGCCGAGAGCAGCATCTCCGCCTTTCATCCCGGTATCTTTCAGCTTTTGCTTGCCCAGATCGCCGCCTCGTCCACCGACGAAGTTTCGCGTGAAAAGCTCGTCGATGCTCTCGATGAAGCTCAAGTCACCGAGCTTGGCGACTACCCCAACAAGGCCCACGTTAACCAATGGGACGGGAAAACACCTCCCCAACTCGCCCTCAACCTCGCCGAGAAGTATGAAGCCGAACGCACCGCTCGCCGCGAAGCCGAGTCTGAGAAGAAAGCTTGGCGTGAACTGGCCAAACGTCGCCTCGATTTCCTAAAATCACGCGGCGCCTCGTTCGCTCGAGCTTTGGGACGAGGAAAAAACCAACTCGCAGACGCCGGAAAGACCGCTCAGGAGAAACTCGAAAATCTCAAAGAGCAGAACAAGGCCGATTAATCTCAGGTTGTGGACGAGCGGAGCTGGCAATAGGACTGGTAGGCGGCGGTGGCTTCAGGGCCGGCATTGCTTGTTGAACTCGCCCCTGAATCAATAACCTCGGAAGTCTGGACAATCTCACCGCGATGAATGTCTTCGGAGGAATCGCCGAATTTGCGCACCCCGGTCAGTGCTCCTTTCTCGTAGCGCGACCGGAACGGGGTTTCCACCCCGACAAATCGGCTTAGTTTATCAAGGATGCGTTTGGTGTCGGAGACGAGGTCATTGGAATCGAGAATCAGCTTCCGATCGCAAGCCGTCGCCAGTTCGACCAATTCATGGACGCGTTTCTGGTAATATTTGGTCGCCTTGCGTTCGTGCCAACCTTTGTCGGCGAGTTGCCTGGCGATGCTGCTGATGCTTTCGACAGGCTCGCGGACGAGGAAGATGGGTAGAACATCCGGGCGATTGAGAATCTCCGAAGTTACCGTGAGATTGGAGTGTAGGACCTTGTCGTAGACCCATTTTCCACGCGGCGATTTCTTGGTCAGGGTGGCGACTTTTTCCGTGAGCGACAGGAGATCGAGCGAGTTTCGAAGTTTGACGTGATTCTCGAAATATCCGACCACGTCGGGATTGCTGCCGATAACGTGTGACAACACGGAACTGCGACTCCGCATGTGGCTGAGAAGCAGGATGTAACCGCGGGCGCCGGGGTGAAAACCGGTGCGCACGAGAAATTGGCTCGCTCGAATGAAATCGCGGGGGTTCATCGGAAAATGAAAAAAGGGGACTGCTCGATCTCAGATCAGCACGGGCCGGGAGCGAGTCGGGAGGGGAACGTCCATTTCTGGCGGACCGGGGAAATGCTCGTCGAGGAAGCCATCGAGTCGGTCGCGGGTTTGCTTGGAGAGGTGTTCGGCGAGGCCATCGACGCAAGGTTCGCAGATGAGCATGGGAAGATTCCAGTTAAGCATTTCTTCGCCACTGAACTGGCCGATGATCTGGTAGCTGGGAAGCTCTTCCTTGGGTAGACGACAGCAGGTGCAAGCTTCCAAGGTTTGCTTCACGGTCCGATTCCGTCTCAGGTAGCGCTTGATCGCTTTCTTGGACTCCCTGGAAAGCTCCTCGCGAAGCTTTTTGGCGCATTCCACGCACAGCGCGTATTCATAAATCACTTCGCCGTTCGAATAGATCTTTTCGATCAGGTACTGGGTGAACAACAGCGAGCCTCCACAGTCGAGACAGTGTCTGAAGGGGCCGTCGGTCTCGAGCGAATGAAACTCGGGCGGAATCGGGCCGAACTTTGATGCCCAGAAGTCATTGATCTTTTTCTGGAGGAAACGGAAAAACATGTCGGTTTGGACCTCTCACCAATTGCCGGCGGGTTGCAACAGGGTTGCCGGATTTTTTGCGGGAGGTGTTTGCCTGGCCAAGGCCTGGTCGCGGAATCGGGTCGGTGAAATTCCCGCGATGCGGCCGAAAGCCCGGGTGAAATTGTTGGGGGTCTGGTAGCCCAGGGTAAATGAGATTTCTTTGATGCTGAGGGAGGGCGTTTCCAGCATCCAGCGCGCGGCCCGATAGCGAACGCGTTCCGTCAGGGCGCGGTAGGAATCGCCCTCGCGAGCCAGGAGCCGGAACATGGTGGTGCGACTCACGTTGAGATACTCGGCGGCCTGTTCGGCGGGCAGGGGACCATAGTGAGGGAGGAAAGTGGCGATCAGAATCTCGAGTTTTCCGCCGATGCCGCGGCCTTCGGGAAGTTCGTGAAGCACCGGCGCGTCGGCTGACGTGATATCGTAGCGTGGCGGCAGAGGGCGGGACAGGTATTCCGTGGGGATCTCGAGACAGGTCTGCGGCTGTTCGAAGAGAAGGTGGCAGGACTGGAACTCGGGGAGTTCTCTCACCGATTCGAGCGGTCGCGTGCGCAGGGCGGCGAACTCCGGTTTCCAATCGGGATCAGCCACCAGCTCCACGATGGCCATGAGGATCTTGAGACTGGAATGATCCGCGGCCGTGCAGTGCATGGCTTCCTCGTGGGCAACGAAGAGCCGCACCCGGTCTCCGCGTTGTTCCATGTGGACGCGGTTGCCCTGCGCGAAATGCTGGACCGATTGCCCGGCACGTCGCAGGGCTTCGAGGAGTGAGGCGGCGCGAACGATGTGCTGGCCCCACGGCCCGAGTTGCTCGAGGTCGAGCGATTCTCCAAAGAGAAAGCCAATCGTCTCAAGGCCTTCGCGGCTTTCAACCCGGTTGAGAAAGGTCCAGAAATGTCCCCGCTTTGAGACCGGCGCGAAAGGTTGGGTGATCAACTGGCTGGGTAGCTGGGCTTCCGAAAAATAACGCTCCAGTTGGACTCCTTTCCGCTCGAGTGCCCTGACGGCGGGCAGGAGGGTTCGGGCCTGGGTGAGGTGGAGCAGGTGCATGGGCGGCGCTTCGGCGACGACGGACTGGGTGAAACAAAGTGATAGCCCGCCGCTTTTGCAACGAAAAGCGGCGCGGAGATGGTGTGGAACTTCACATCACAACCTTGCCAATGAACACAAACTCCCTATCGAAAAAATATCGTTACCCGTCTTCCTGGCGGAGCGGAACTTCACTTCTCATCCTGTTGCTGATTCAGGCGCTCGCGCTCCTGAGAGCCCCGGCCAATGTCGACAGTGGGGGAGCGAGCAGCACAGCGGATCACGACCGGCAGGTCATCGGCTATGTCCCGCAATGGGACGCCTGGAAGGGCAGCAGCGCCGGCTATCCGCAGCAAGGCATTCTCAATCAGCTGAACCTCGATTACTCGCAGTATACGATGCTGAACTTCTCCTTTCTAGGGGTTGCCGAGGACGGATCACTGCACAGCGCGGACCTGCGGAACAAGCAGATCTACCAGTCGGGAGTTACCCAGGCACAGGGCCAGCTGCTGATGACGGATATCTATTCTAGCTGGGACTACTGGATTCTCTTTGGCCAGATCAAGGCGCTCTGGGAAGTCACATCGGAAGCGGCCGCGGCCGGCTATATGGCCGATGGAGCGGGTTGGAAGAATGATGCGCTGGGTATTTCGAGCCCTCAGTTTCCGATCCCGTTTCCGGATGCCAACGGACCCAAGGGCCTGATCGAACTCTGTCACGAGAACAGGGTGAAGGCGATCGCCTCCATCGGCGGCTGGTCGATGTGCAAGCATTTCCCCGAAATGGCGGCCGATCCGATCAAGCGAGCCCGCTTCCTCGCCGATTGCCAGAACCTCATCGCGATGGGGTTCGACGGGATCGACATCGATTGGGAATTTCCCGGACCGTTCACGGGCATGAATTTCACGGGCAGCGAGGCTGATTTCACGAACTTCACCACGCTGATGACAGAGCTCCGTTCCGCCATTGGTCCCGACAAGGTCATCACCGCGGCATTCAATCAGTCGGCGGTGAAGCTGGCGGGAATGGAGTGGCGAAAGCTCGCCGGGGTGATGGACTACTTCAACCTGATGGCCTACGACTACCAGGGCGGCTGGTCGAACATCGCCGGCCACAACTCCCCGCTTTTCGCCTATCCGAGCGAAGAAGGCGGTCCGGCTTCCTGGCATGAGACGGTCAATGCGCTCGCGTCATTCGGAGTGAGTCTCGATCGCGTCACCATGGGAATGGCCTTCTACGGTCGCGGCGTGCAGACCGAGGGCTTCGGTGCGGTCAATGCGCCCACGGTGAAAACCGCGCGCAACGTTCAGCCCGACGGTCCGATTGAGACGGCCGCCGATTTCACCAGCTGGCCGGCCTTCGAAGGCGTGCCGTATTTCAGCCGGATCATTTCCCAGAAGTCCGGTTGGACCGAGGGATGGGACGAAAACGCCAAGGTGCCTTTCCTGGCGAAGCAGGGAGCTTTTCTCAGCTATGACGACGAGCGGTCGATCGGTCTCAAGGCTCAATATGTTCGCGAATATGGGCTCGGCGGCGTGATCGTCTGGACGGCGTTTGGCGATGTGGAACCGGGCGTGGTCGATGGTGGCAGCACGAAGTTGCCTCAATCGTCGACGACCACGGCGCCGTTGATCAATGTGGTCAACGACGTTCTCGCCGGAGCGGCTGTACCGGGAGAAACCGCGGCTGACGCCTTTCTCAGTGGCGGATCGGCCACCATTTTCGAAGGCGACGAAGGCGCCACCACCTTGACTTTCGTGGTGACTCTCTCCGCGCCGACGACCGGTACGGTCAGTGTCGACTACGCGACCGTCGATGCCAGCGCCACGGCGGGAGGCGACTACGCGGCCAACAGCGGCACGCTCGTCTTTGCCCCCGGTGAGACCCGGAAAGCGATCGATGTCGCCATTGCCGGGGACGAGGTCGAGGAAATCAGCGAGACGTTCCAGGTACAGCTGGGCAATGCATCGGGCGCGCCGCTGATGACCCCGGTGCTCACCGGGGCGATCATCGATGATGATGGATCGGACGGGGGAACGCCGGTCCTGCCATCGATCCGGATTACCGGCACGAGTGTCGAGGAGGGTGATTCCGGAATCAGCACCGTGGAAGTGTCGGTCTCGCTGACCGCCTCGTCCGCGACCCCAGTGACCGTTGCTTTCACCACTGCTGACGGATCCGCTATGACGGGGCAGGACTATACCGCCGCCTCCGGTCAGTTGACCATTCCGTCGGGCGAGATGGAAGGGATCATTGAGGTCAGCATCCTCGGCGACACGATTGAGGAATCGGATGAATCCTTCGAATTGCGCCTCTCACAACCGACCGGTGCCGTGCTCGGGCAAGCCGTGGCGATAGTCACGATTCTCGATGACGACGATGATTCATCCGGAGGGGGAGGCACCTCGGTGCCACCGGTCGGACTGCCGGGATTGCCGCAGGACCGCCCCATCGTGATTGGCTACCTGAACTCACTGCGGTCGGCGACCGGCCAGGATCAGTCGCTCACCTCCGCCCAGATTTCGGCTGAGATCGATGCGCTTCACTGGGCCGGCTACGACGCGGTGGTACACGCCTTTGCCGAGCCTCTCCCGGACGGAACCATTGGCGAAAGCCTCGGGAGTTTCCGTCTCTACCAGGATGATCTGATCACGACCGCCCACGAGAACGGTGTCGCCGTGATCCTGTCGCTCGGAGGTGCCTACCCGGCGCGTCTCGCAGACCAGTTCCAGACTATCGCGACAAATCAGGCGCTGCGCGCCACCTTCGTCGCCAATGTGGTCGACTACGTGAAAACGCACGGCTACGACGGGGTAGATATCGATTGGGAATTCCCCGATGTTTCGACCGGCAAACCGGCCCTGACCAACCTGATGAGCGAGCTGCACGCCGCTCTGAAATCGGAGAGCGGGGACTATATCGTTATGTTCGGCACTGGTCCCGGCTACTACATGGGTTCTTATGATTTCGCCGCGCTGAGGGATCACTGCGATTTCTTCTTCTACTTCGGCTACGATTGGAAAAATCCGCAGAACGGGCCCATCGCCAAACCGGGAAGTGGACCGCAATGGACCACCGCCAACGACACGCTGTTCGAGCAATCGGTGCGCGGAGGGATTCAGTACGTGATCGATCGTGGATTCCCGGCGACGAAGATCGTCTGCGGACTCCCGTTCTACGGCTCCGGCAACACCTCGTGGTCGGCGGTTCGGAACGAATACTTCGCGAACCAGGCGAGCTACGACGCGGCCATCGATCCCAACGCGCTGGAAGTTGCCATCAGCGGGCAGTGGTTCACTTCCCCGACCGCGTTGAAACGGAAGATGGATGCGCTGCTCGACCCGGCGACTTCGGTGCTTGCAGGCGGGGTCACCATCGGGGGCGTCGGGACTTGGGAAATCGGGCACGAGCATTCCTCGCAGCCGGATCTTTCGGTCGCGTTCGAGGAATGGATGGCCGCCTACGCCGGAGCTCCGGTGGCGCCACGGATCAGTGTCAGCGACGCGACGGCTTCGGAAGCGGATGGGACGATCCATTTTGTCGTCACCCTCGACCGGGCTTTGAACCAATCCGTGACCGTCGACTATGCCACCGCAGGTGGAACGGCGACGGCCGGAGAGGATTTCACCTCGACCTCGGGCACGCTGACCTTTGCGGCCGGAGAAACCGCGGCGTCCGTCGCGGTGACTGTCCTCGATGATGGTATCTACGAACCGGCCGAGACGTTTACCCTGGTGCTCAGCCAACCCCGGGGCGGAAGCGCGGCGCTTCTGCGATCGACCGGCACTGGCACCATCAATGACGATGACGAAGCGGTCATGCCTCCGGGCGAGGCGGAATGGGTCCGGCACTACCAGGTCGGTGGCGGTGGGAACCCCGACAGTGACGACGTCTCCGTCCAGTTCTCGGCTCCCACAGGGGGAGCAATCTGGGGCAGCGGCTTCTCTGGTAGTTTCCTGCTGACCAATCACGGAACTATGGCGCTCACCGAGTGGGTGGTTGAGTTCGACGCCGCGTGGACGACCACCGGTTCGGGCAATGCCGGAGGCTGGACCATCGCCAACGGACATCACCGGGTGGTGAATCCGGGCTGGCAGGGATATGCCGTGCCTCCCGGCCAATCGGTGACCATCGATTTCACCGGCTCCGGCCAGTGGGCCAGTCCCACTGGCGTGACGATTAACGGAAATGTCGAAAGCAGTGGTGGAAGCAGTGGCAACGTGACCCTTGCGACCTGGGCCGGCCTTCACTCGATCACGAATGTTCTCGCCGACGCGGATGGTGACCAGTCGGCCAGCATCGGGGAATTCCTTCTCGGGACCGATCCCAACGACGTGACGGATTTCGGGGTCGTCGCACTTTCCGTGGAGTCGATCGAAAATGCCGATCGCCTGGTCGCCAGCTTCGTGGTCGATCCGTTGGCGGAAGGCGTCGAGTATCGGTTCGAATCCACGACCGATCCCGACACCTGGGCACCGAGCACAAATGTCATGGCGCTGCTCGATACCGCGCCGAATCCGGATGGCGGCCTGCGGGTGCGATGGGCGAGTTCCCAGCCGGTGTCTTCGATGGAGGAACTGAGCGTCCGACTGGTCGCTCGGGAAGTGGGAACCACCGGCAACGGCGCCGTCGGTGCCATTGGTGCGAGTGACGACGGCTCCGGTGTCGGCCCGGATCCCGATCCCACGCCAGACCCCGACCCAGATCTAGACCCCACTCCTGATCCTGACCCGGATCCCACGCCCGATCCGGATCCGGACCCTACGCCGGACCCCGATCCGACTCCCGATCCCGCAGAGGTCATCTGGACCCGGCACTATCAGCTCAGCAGCGGAAACTTCGAGGTGGCCTACTTCGTTCCCACCGGCGGACAGGTCTGGGGATCGGGATTCTCCGGAGTTCTTGAGCTGACGAACACCGGAGAGACACCGGTCACCAAGTGGACCCTCCAGTTCGACGCACCGTGGACCACTTCCGGTTCGGGAAATGCGGGAAGCTGGACCACCGCCAACGGACGCCACACCGTGACCCAGCCCACCTGGATCGGCTACAGCCTGGCGCCGGGACAAACCGCGACTCTCGACTTCACCGGTTCGGGCACTTGGGCGGCGCCCACCAATGTCCTCGTCGATGGCGCCGATCCCACCGGGGGCGCTGCCAACAACCTGTCGCTCGAGGAATGGATGACGGCCTACGGATTGTCGGATGCCTCGCTCGACCCTGACGGTGATGGTGTGGAAAGCCTGATGGAATTCCTGCTCGGCACCGATCCGACTTTCGCGGACGAGGATTCACTGGTGTATGCCGAAACCCGAAGCCTGACCTTCGATGGAGTGACCGATGACTACTTCGTGGTGTGGTTCCTGGTCGAACCCAAAGCCGTGGGAGTCGAATACACGATCGAACATTCCCTCGATGAGGAGAATTGGGTAGCCAACACCGGGGAGTTCCAACTTCATTCGGAAACGCTCCAGGAAAGCGGCCTGCTCCTCGTCGAGTGGCGCAGCACCGAGCCGGTCGCGTCGGCTTCGGCACCTGGTTATGTCTGGTTGCGGGTTCGCGAAGTATCCGATGACAATGCGGATGACGTCGACGGGGGAGACGGCGGCTCGGACGGAGGCGATCCGGGCAGTCAGGGACCTGCCGGAGCCCCCAACGTGCCGACGCTTTCCGTTCAAAAAGACTGGAACGACGGCATCGGCCATACCGTGCAGTGGAATACCTGGGGTGGCGAGCCGGTCACTTCGTGGAAGCTGTTCTGTAACGGCAGTCTCGTCCACAGCGCCGCGATTGCCGGCTCCACGCCGCAGAGCGCCCTCTTTGACGTGAACAGCTCGGCCATCGGTCTTTTCACCTACCGGGTTGAGGTTTCCAATGCGGTGGGTTCATCGACATCCGCGGAAGTGGACTACCTCACGGACTTTGCCAGTCCCATCAGCATTGCCGGCCTCGATACGGAGTCGCAAGTCTCGCAAATCACCATCGCTCCGGGAACCAGCACGATTTCCGTCTCGGGCGGAGCCGCGCCCTACACCGCGACGGTGAATCACCCGGCCGCGCTGTCGGCGTCGGTCTCAGGAAATGTGGTCACGTTGAACGGCGGCGCTGGGCTCCGATCCGGTCTGAAAATCACCGACGCCAACGGCGCCACCCGCTTGGTCGGCGTTCGCGTCAGGGAAAGTGGAGGTGGTCTTCCCGCCCTGCCGCCCTACCTCGGAATCGGCTCGGTATCGGAAGATTCGCCCGCCGATCTCGATTTCTGGTCCGACTACCAGCCCGGCACGCAGAAAAACAAGTGGGTGGACTATCGCTACATCTACATCAATGGCGGCGTGAAACGGAAGGGCGTTGGCTGGCGCACCTGGACCAGTGTCGATGGCGATCGCATGCGGGTCTTCGTCCGCGAGTCGATCAAGCGCGGCATGATCCCCGTGGTGGTCTGGTACAACATCCCGGACGGTGGCGAATCCTACACCACCGATCTCGAGCACATTCAGGATGCCGACTACATGCGCGGCTATTACGAGGACCTGAAGTTCGCCATCGACATCGCCAATGAAGAAGCCGGCGACGAGATGGTGGTGTGGTTGCTGGAACCCGATTTCATCGGCTACATGGCCCAGAACTCGGAGGATCCGTTCACCCTCCCGGCCCGCACCGACGCTGCCTACGACGTCGGAGTCCTCAATGCGTCCTCGGGCGATCCGGTTTTCCCCAACACCCTCAGGGGCTTGGTGGAATCGGTGAACTACACTCTGAAGCGTCATGCCAATCGCTCCTACGTGGGATGGCAGTTCAACCTCTGGGCTTTTCCCGCCGGCGGTTGGGATTCCGCCAGTCAGATCACTGGCAAGGGACTCATTCGGGTCACCGACGATCGTGGCTACGACACGGGGCGTTCCATCATCTATCGCGAAGGCCAACTCGTTGCCGACTACTACGCCGACGCGGGAGTGCTCACCCATGGGGCCGATTTCATCTCCATCGACAAGTATGGACTCGATGGCGGCGCGGAGCAGAAAAACGACGATCCCTCACAGTCGACCTGGTTCTGGCACGCCGGTCACTGGGCCAACTACCTTCACTACGTCAGCGCTCTGCATGCCCAGACCGGCAGGGACGTGATGCTCTGGCAACTTCCCGTCGGTCACGTCAATCACTCGCTGCGTGTCAGCCCCTACAATGGCGAGGTCTTTCCCGATCATCCCAACGCGCCCCGCGATTGGGAGGACAGCGGCCCGACCTTTTTCTTCGGGGACCGGTTCGTTCCCGGCGCGGGCGCCCGCTACGACTGGTTCGCCAACACCGGCGGTGGCCATGCCAGTGTCACGGTCGAATCGGATGGAGCGACCCTGCGCTGGGGCAGTCACATGACGGCGGCCCGCGATGCGGGAGTCAACGTCATGCTTTTCGGCGATGGCGTCGGAAACTCAACCCGCGCTCGCGGCGCGGAGAACACCGACGAGTTCTGGTGGATCACCACCGTTCAGGACTACTACGAAAACCCGGTTCCGCTGTCCGAGTGATTCGCGATCTTCCCCCTGGAGACGCCCCGGTTCCGGACTCGCTCGTCGGGTCCGGGGCCGGTGGCAAATCCGCCGACTCAGCGTTTCCCGACGGCCTTTTGAAACTTCACCACGGCGTTGGCGATCGCATCGGTCAACTCGTCCCGATAGGACTCGGTGCTGATCTTTTTGCCCTCCGTCGAGTTGGTGATGAAACCGCCCTCGAAGAGGATCGCCGGTTTGTTGATGCCGCGCAGGACATTGAACCGGGCCCGCTTGATGCCGCGGTCGGTCGTTTTGAGCTTGTCGACGACGTGGGCGTGAACGGCGGTGGCGAGCGCGATGTTCTCCGCGTCGCGGACATTGCCGTTGAGAAACGAGCCCAGCATGTAGGAGCCGCCGTCGGTCGAAGTCGTTCCCTGCGGAGCCAGGGCGTAGGTTTCGATGCCGTTGGCGCTGCGACTGCCCGAGTAATTGAAATGAATGCTGATGAAGATGGCGTCGTCGACCCGATTGGCGATCTCGACCCGCTGGGGAAGACTGAGGAAGGTGTCGTCGGTGCGGGTGAGCTTGGTCTTGAACCCCCGCTTTTCGAGGGCCTTCTTCAGGCGGAGCGCCATGTCGAGGGTGTAGTTCTTTTCGTAGCCGTAGATGCCCTTGGCGCCGGTGTCGTGATCGCCGTGACCGGCATCAATGACGACGGTGTCGAACTTGATCGGTTTCTTGATATAACTGGGGCGGAGAACGGGATCGACCAGTTTTGCCAAATCGATGGTGGAGATCATGGCGTGGCTACCATGCTCCACGATGGGGTAGCTCAGGTTAAAGAGGATATTGTTGATGTAAATCGTCTGCGAACCGGTCTTCCACCGCATGATGAAAGCCGACTTTCGGCTCGGGTCCTCGAATCGAAAGAGTCGGTCTCCCCCGGTGGTCAGCATTCGATTGAAGGCGTAGAATTCTTTCACGTTGTCGTCGGTGACGTAGTCGCGACCGTTGAATTTGACCACGTCCCAACCCTTGGCATGGGCGTCGGCGCCGGCCAGGAGAATGCAAATCGCGACCAAGGAGGTGACCAGCGTCGAAGTGAGCTGCGACACGACCTTGCCTGGCACCAGGCTGAGGTGGGAAGGTGTCATTCTTTGAGGGAAAATTCGGGGATGGTTGCCACGGAGACGATCGCCGAGACCACGAAATCTTAGCCAAACCCTCAACGAATCACAACCGCGAGCCTTAGAAAAGCCGGGAATTTTTCTCTGACCACCGAGAAGTGAGAAATCCTGCAACGGGTATTTCGGTTTACAAAACGACGACGCAAACCTTTAGTTTCGCCCCCCGTTCCGAAACCGGGGCTTTTTTTCTTATGGCGGAAGAAATTTCCAAAGGATACCAACCAGGCGATGTCGAGACTCAGTGGTACGCCCGCTGGGTTGAGGCGAACTGTTTTCGTGGCGACGAAACCTCGGATCGCGAGGCCTACTCGATCGTCATCCCGCCGCCGAACGTCACAGGCATCCTTCACCTCGGTCACGTCCTCAACAACACGATTCAGGACATCCTCGCTCGCCGCGCCCGCATGGAGGGCAAGGAAGTGCTCTGGCTGCCGGGCACGGACCACGCCGGCATTGCCACCCAGTCGAAGGTGGAGCAGAAACTCCGCAAGGAAGAGAAAAAGACCCGCCGCGACCTCGGCCGCGAGGCTTTCCTGGAGCGTGTGTGGGATTGGAAGGAAGAGCACGGCGGCATCATCATTTCGCAGCTGAAACGCCTCGGTTGCTCCTGCGACTGGAGCCGCGAGCGCTTCACCATGGATCCGGCCTACTCGCGCTGGATCTCGAAAATTTTCGTCGATCTCTTCGACGAAGGCCTCATCTACCGCGGCAAGCGGATGGTGAACTGGTGCCCGAAGACGCTCACCGCCCTCAGTGACGAGGAGGTGATCATGAAGCCGCAGAAATCGAAGCTCTACACGATGCGCTACGAGATCGCGGAGGAGCCCGGCCGTTTCGTGGAAATCGCGACCACCCGACCCGAGACCCTGATGGGCGACACCGCGGTGGCGGTGAACCCGAGCGACAAGCGCTACGCCGACCTGCTCGGCAAGCACGCCATTCGTCCGTTCCCGGAGGCGAAAATCCCGATCGTGGCCGACGATCACATCGATATCGAATTCGGCACCGGCGTGCTCAAGGTGACGCCGGCCCACGACAAGGCCGACTTCGAGATCGGGCTCCGGCACGGCTTGGAGATCATCGACGTGCTAAATCCCGACGGCACGCTCAACGAGTTGGCGGGCGAGGAATTCGAGGGCATGGACCGCTTCGAGGCCCGCGTCAAGGCGGCCGAGAAACTCGACGAGATGGGCCGCCTCGTGAAGGTCGAGGACTACGAGAACAACGTCGGCTTTTCCGAACGCGCCGACGTTCCGGTGGAGCCGCGCATCTCGATGCAGTGGTTCCTGAGGTATCCCTGCAAGGAAGAAGCCGCCGAAGCCGTGGCCAGCGACGCGATTCGCTTCCGTCCCGAGCGTTGGAAGAAGACTTACGCCCACTGGATGGAAAACCTGCAGGACTGGTGCATCAGCCGCCAGCTCTGGTGGGGACATCAGATCCCGGTGTGGTATCGGAAGGAGAAATCCGACGAACTCCAGGCCCGCGAATCCCTCGACGCCGACAGCGCCGGGAGCGACCTCCACGTGGGCGTCGATCCGCCCGCCGACGAGGAAAACTGGGTGCGCGACGGCGACGTCCTCGACACCTGGTTCTCCAGCTGGTTGTGGCCCTTCGCGACCATGACCGACAGCGACGGCGAGCGCACCGCCACGGTGGAAAAATTCTACCCGACCGCCGATCTCGTGACCGGCCCGGACATCATCTTTTTCTGGGTGGCCCGCATGATCATGGCCGGCTACCGCTGGGAAAAGGAACTGCCGTTCCGAAACGTGTTTTTCACCTCCATCATCCGCGACAAGCAGGGGCGGAAGATGTCGAAGCAGCTCGGGAACTCGCCCGACCCCCTCGACCTCATGGCCGACTACGGTGCCGACGCGCTGCGTTTCGGTCTCATGCGAATCGCCCCCAGCGGCACCGACGTGAAGTTCGACGAGGACCAGATCGTCGAGGGTCGGAATTTCGCCAACAAGCTCTGGAACGCGGCGCGTTTCCGCCAGATGCAGGGCGCGGTCGTGACGGAAAAGCCGGCGAAACTTTCCATCTTCGCCATCGACATCCTCGCCAAGCTCGAAGCCCTCGAGGGCGACATGGAGCAGGCGCTGGGCGAGTATCGATTCAACGACGCCGCCAACCTGCTCTACCAGTTCTTCTGGAGCGAGTACTGCGACTGGTATCTGGAGAGCGCCAAGGGCGACTTTGCCGACGACGCCGATCCCGCAGCCAAGGCAGCGACGCTCTGGACCATGGACACGGTGCTTCGCCGTTTCCTGCTGCAGCTCGCGCCCTACATGCCCCACATCGCCGAGGAACTCTGGGAAAAGATGGGCTTCGGCGCCGAAGGCGGACCGGAATTCCTGATGCAGACCGCGCTCGACAAAGACGTGATTCTTCACGATCTCGCGGCCGAAAAAATCACCGAATCCCAGGCGCAGGTATCCGCCATCTACGAAGCCGTGGGCCGGGCACGCAACCTGAAAGCCGAGTACGGGCTCGCCGCCAACCGGAACGTGAAATTCATCCTCGATCCCGAGGGCGCTGAACAGGGTTGGGTCGATGAGTCAACCGTGTTTGGTCGCCTCGCCGGCGCCGGGGAAGTCACCGTCGATCACGGCCACGCCGCCGAATCCGGTGTGCCGGTGGCGCTGACGCCGATCGGGAAAATCTACATGCCGCTGGCCGGACTCATCGATGTTGACGCCGAGCGTGATCGTCTCACCAAGGAACTGACGAAGGCGCAGGACGAATTGAAGAAGGTAAACGCGAAGCTCTCCAACGAGAATTTTGTCAGCCGCGCCAAGCCCGAGGTCGTGCAGGAGAACCGCGATCGCCAGGCTCAGTGGAAGGCCCGCGTCGAAGAGCTCGGGCGCATGATTGGAAACCTCGGAAGCGCCTGATTCCATGTCGCCCGCTCGACGCAGAAATCGCGTGATGGTCGCCTCGGTGGCGAGCCTGGTTCTGTGTCTCCTGGTCGGTTGCCATCAGATCCACGAGGCCCGGGCGAGGAAGCTGGCCGCTTCGGCGATGGAATTCGGCGAGCAGGGTGACTACGATCGAGCCTTGGAATATTCCGAGATCGCTATTCGCCTAGGTGCCGCGGAACCCAAATTGCATCGCATGCGAGGTGCGATCTTTTTGAAACAGGGGCGAGCTGATCTGGCCCTTGCTGAGTGCGATGCGGGGATCGCCCTTGTGAAGGATTGGCAGCGTAATTCAGTGGCAAATGGCGACGCGCTCTCCGACACCACCGACGAGGCCGAACTGCATTGGGCGCGAGCCAACGCGCTTGAGAAATTGAAAAGGCCGGATGAGGCTCGCGAAGCCTTTGAAATGTGCCTGAAGCTGGCGCCTCTTTTTTCGGGAGGTCATAACAATCTCGCCTGGCTTCTTGCGACTTTTCCCGATGAATCGGTTCGAGACGCGGAGGCAGCTTTGGAACATGCAAAGAGGGCCTGTAAATTGACGGAATGGAAACAGAGTGGTTCGCTTGATACTCTCGCCGCGGCGTATGCCGAATCTGGAGATTTCGAAAACGCAGTCCGTTGGCAGCAGGAAGCAATAACTCAATCGAAAAACTCGGAGGGATCTGCCCACTTGGAAAAATATCAATCGCGTCTGGCCTTGTACGAGGCGGGGCAGCCTTTCCGTGAAGAATTGGAAATGGAGCCGGCAAATGGAGGTTTGACGAAGGGGGCAACAGAGCCGGACTGATCTTTTTTCGGGCGTTCTCTATTTGCGCCGCAACACATCTTCGCTCAGTATTCGCCCTTTTTTCGAAACCGAAGATCCCGACATGAGCAGCGATTCATCCACCCAAGACCTCTGGCACGCACTGAGCGAGTCGGCTCGCGACCAGCTGGAGACGCGCAGCTACGCCAAAGCGGACCTCGCCACCCGGCTCGGCACCGTCGGCGTGGAAGCCGGCGAAATCGCCACCGAGACGCCGGGACCGAAAGCCGGACTGGAAGACGCCTGGATTCCTGGCGTGGAGATTTTTCAGCGTCGCGTCTGGCAGCAGCGCCATCGCGGATGGTTCGGGGAATTCACCCGACTCACCGAAGGACGGCTTCACGAAATCGGCCTGAATCCCCGGCAATGGGCCACCGCGACCATGTTTGCCGGCACGGCCAAGGGCTTTCACATTCATCCGCCGTCGATTCCGGAAGGCGTCGATCCCGCCGCGTATTTCCAGCAGCTTTTCGTGGAAAACCCGGCCGACTACGCGGCACGTCCCTATGGCGAAGAGCAGTGGGATTCGATGTTCTTCGTCCAGGGAGTCATCGAATTCCTGCTTGTCGACGAACGCACCGGAATGCCCCGCCGGGTGATGCGTTTCATCATCGACGGTGACAACATTCCCGGCCCCAACAACATCGGCCTGATCATTCCCGCCGGCGTGGCTCACGCGCTGCGTTGCGGCAGTTCGCAGGATGTGATCATGGTCTACGGCACCAGCACGGTGTTCCACCCGCCCTTCGAAGGCCGCATCGCCAGCGGAGTGGAGCAGGCGCCGCTCCCGGCGGAGTGGCAGTCCTATATCAATGGTGGCTCAGCCGAATGATTCGGCGGAAAAATCGGAGGTTTGCGCCCCTCGGGAAGCGCCTTTAGTATCAATCCACAAAAACGGGGAGCGAATTCGATCCGGCTCCCACCCACCCCTTTCCTTTTTTCGGACCGCAATGGCTGTCGGCAAATCGAAGGCCCTCGAAGAGGTCAAACAGAACAAGATCACCGGGAAAGACATCGCCAAGATGTCGACCAAGGAGTTCGTGGAGAATGCCAAGGGCCCCTATCTGCGAATCCTCGGATACCTGAAACCCCACAAGACCCGCTTCGCCATGGGGGTCGTGTTCGGGATTCTCTCCGGGATGTTCAACGGGATTCTCCTGCTGGGCATCCGCACGGTTTTCACCGTGGTGCTGCCGACCGCCGATGAGGTCTCGAAACCGATCAAGCCGTTTCACGGCATGCCATTCTGGCACGATTTCGAGATTCAGCGCCCGGACGTACCGCAGGATCAGCAGATCTGGTTCGTCATCGCGATCTGCATGTGCGTGCCGCTGCTCATTCTTGCTCGCGGCCTGCTGACCTATCTGCACCAGTACTGCATGCTCTGGGTGGGCAACCGGGTGCTCTACCGGTTGCGGGACGAATGTTTCTCCGGGCTACTCCGCCAGTCGCAGACTTTCTTCAACAGCGCCAAGCAGGGCGAGTTGATGCAGACGGTTTTCAATCAGACCCGGATGGCGGCGTCGGCGGGAACCGACCTGGCGAGTGCGTTCATCAAGCACCCCGTCTCGATCATCTCGATCATGGTGGTGCTGCTGCACATGGATCCCATCTACACCCTGGGCGCGCTGGTGGTGTTTCCCCTCTGCATCCTGCCGGTTCTTCAGATCAGCCGCAAAGTGCGAAAGGCCGGCGGTCGTGAGGAAGAGGAAGCCGGTGCCATCATGGTGACCATGCAGGAGAGTTTCGCCGGCATCCGGGTGGTCAAAGCCCACGCTCGCGAAGAGTATGAACGCGAGCGTTTCAACAAGGGCAGCCGCAAGATGCTCGAATACATCATGCGCTGGAGCAAGGCGCTCGAAATCGTCGGGCCGCTCGTGGAAACCGTCGCCTCGCTCGGCATCGCCGTCGGCCTCGTCTATGCCTGGCACGAGCAGGTCGACGCCAAGAAGTTCCTCGTTCTCAACATGGCGCTGATGAGCATCTATCCGCACGCCAAGGCGCTCAGCCGGGTGCAGATTCAGCTCCAGAAATGTCTCATGGCGACCTCCAAAGTGTTCGCCTACATGGACGCCGATCCCGAAGTGGCCGACAAGCCGGATGCGATCGATCTGAAAGACGCGCGCGGCGAACTGGAGTTCGACAACATCACCTTTTCCTACATCGAGGGCATTCCGGCGCTGCAAAACGTGTCCCTCAAAATCGAGGACGGAAAAACCTACGCGCTCGTGGGCCAGAGCGGCGCCGGGAAGTCGACCATCATGTCGTTGCTAATGCGTTTCTACGATCCCGACGAGGGCGTGATCCGCTTCGATGGGCACGACATCCGCGATCTCACCCAGCGTTCCCTGCGCGACCAGATCGGGCTCGTCAGTCAGGAGACCTTCCTGTTCCACGACACCATCTACAACAACATCAGGTACGGAAAGCTCGATGCCACCAAGGCCGAGATCGAAGAAGCGGCGAAGCTGGCGCACGCTCACGAGTTCATCGTCGAACAATCGTTCGGCTACGACACCATGCTCGGTGACAAAGGCTGCACCCTGTCCGGCGGTCAGCAGCAGCGTATTTCCATCGCCCGGGCCATTCTGCGCAACGCACCCGTGCTGCTGCTGGACGAAGCCACCTCGGCGCTCGATTCAGAGTCGGAGAAAAAGATCCAGGAAGCCCTCGAGATGCTGGCCAAAGGCAAGACCGTCGTCGCCATCGCTCACCGGCTTTCGACCATTCTCAATTCCGACAAGATCGTGGTCATGAAACATGGCCGTGTCCTTGATGTGGGACCGCATGCCGAATTGCTCGAACGCTGCGAGGAATACCAGCAGCTCTATCAACTCCAGTTCCATGGCCACGAAACGCCCGAGGATGCGACCGTGGCCGTGTGAGGGTGGCCGCCGATTCAACCCTGTTGAGTCTCCGACTCAACCCTGTCAGGTCGGTCCCTACTTCGTCAGCTCCAGCATGGCCCTGGCGTAGCGTTTGCCGAGTTCGCGCTGGCTCCTGGAATCGAAGTGGGCCTCGTCGATGGCGGTGAGGTCGTCGGTCATGGCGCAGGCGGTGTGGGGAATGGCCGTCGGCTGTTTCACGATCATCTCGTTGAAGGCGGCGTATTTCGGATTCCACTGGCCGATCTGACCGAAGACGAAGGGAAGTTCCGGGTTTTTGAAATCGGTGCGCCAGTTGGCGATGAGTTCCTTCAGCTTGGCCGGATAGGCGTCGGACGCGCCGGAATTGCTCTCGCCCTGATGCCAGAGAATGCCGATCAGTTTGCTGTCCGAATCCGCCGCCAGGGCGGTCTGGGTGGCGGCGAGAGCGGTATCGTATAGCGGCCAGGGTTCCTGCCGGCCCTTCTCCCACTGCTCGATGCTGGTGCCGCCGCGGACGGAACAGACGATGCCGACTTTCACTCCGGGATGGGCATCGCGCCAGGCTTTGGCGAAGCTGGGACCGCAATTGAGGCGCTGCATCTTGATGTCCTTTCGATGCGGTGAATAGCGATTGAACGGCGCCTGGGCGAGTTCCCATTTTCCCTCGCCGATGTTCCAGAGTTCGACGCCTTCGATCTCGCCCTGGTCTTCCGCCTCGATCGCGGCCCTGCCCGCCATGTTGGACTGGCCGATGAGGAGGAAAACGTGACGTTCTTCGGCCATGGAGCCTGACGCAGCCAGTCCAGAGACAAAAACGAGAGAGAACAGGAACAGAAACGAAGGGATTTTCATGAAGATCTGAAAGTAACGGAGGGTCGGCGCAATTCCGATATTTTTTCGGGCACGGATTCCTGCTACGGTCCGAGGCAGATGAAATCCCCGCTAGTCTCCTGCCTCGCTCTTATTCTCTCGTTTCTCGCCGTGGGATCTCCCGGCGCGTCGGCTCAAAATGACGATCGACTCAACGTCATTTTCTTTCTGGCTGATGATCTCGGTTACATGGATGTCGGATTCAACAATCCGGATACCTTCTACGAAACGCCGAACCTGAACCAGCTCGCCGCCGGGGGAACGGTCTTCACGGATTTCTACGCCGCCTGCCAGGTCTGTTCACCGACGCGGGGCAGTATTCTGAACGGCAAATATCCGGCGCGAACCGACACCACGAATTTCTTCTCGGGTCGCCGGTCGGGAAAGTTCGAGCCCGCCAACTACGAGACCCAGATGGCGCTGGAGGAGGTGACCCTGGCGGAGGCCTTCAAGGAGGCCGGATACCGCGCTTATTTTGCGGGGAAATGGCACCTGGGTCCGCGCGGCAACTGGCCGACGGACCAGGGATTCGACATCAACAGGGGAGGTGGCGAGAACGGGATGCCGCGCAGCTATTTCTCGCCTTTCAAGAATGTGGAGAATCTCGAGCCGGGACCCGATGGCGAATACCTGACCGATCGCCTGGCCGAAGAATCGAAGGACTTTCTCGGTCAGATGGCGAAAAGCGGTGAGCCGTTCCTGCTCTATCATTCGTTCTACGGCGTTCACACGCCGCTGCAGGCGCGGAAGGACCTGGTGGCGAAATATGAAGCCAAGGCGAAGAAACTGGGAATCGCGGATGACAAAAGCAGTTTCGATCCCGGTCGCGAACGGCAGGTGCTGCCCGATGTGAAGGAACCGCGCAACGTGCGCATCCGCCAGGATCACGCGATCTATGCGGCGATGGTCGAGGGGGTCGACACCGCGATTGGCGAAATCCTCAAGCGCCTGGACGAACTCAATCTCACCCAGAAAACGGCCATCGTTTTCATGTCGGACAACGGTGGGCTGTCGACTTCGGAGGGCCTGCCGACTTCGAATCTGCCGCTCAGGGGCGGAAAGGGCTGGATGTATGAGGGCGGCATCCGCGAGCCCATGGTCGTGCGATGGCCCGGGAAAACGCCTCCCGGAACCCGCTGCAATGTGCCGGCCATCAGCACGGACTTTTATCCGACCCTTTTGGAAATGGCGGGCCTGCCCCTGAAACCGGAACAGCATGTCGACGGGAAGAGCCTGGTTCCACTACTGCGCAATCCCTTCGCGAAGTTCGAGCGCGGCCCGATCTTCTGGCATTACCCGCATTACTCGAACCAGGGCGGATTTCCCGCCAGCGCGATGCGCGACGGCGATCTGAAGCTGATCCAGGATCTGGAGGACGGCGCCTGCGAACTCTACAACCTGGCGGATGACATCAACGAGCACAACAATCTCGAGCAACTCTATCCGGAGAAGGTGAAGGAGATGAAGGCCACGCTCGATGCCTGGCGCCGCGAGGTCGATGCCAAGCCGCTACGGCCGAATCCGAATACGAAGGAGAAACCGCCGGTGCTCTGGTGAGCCGAGCGAGTTCAGAACCTGTCTACTTGCCGACCGCCTTGCGCACACCCTGGATCGAGATGGCGACGGAGACGGTGCCACGGAACTCGTTGCGATCGATGGTATAGGCGATGTCCCACGGAGGTCGCGGCAGTTCGTGGTCGACCCCGTTGAAAAACATGGCGTCCCGGATGACCCCGGCCTGGGAGAGGCGCAGCTTCAGGTGACGCTCTTTCAGGACGCGGGGCTCGGCGAGCACCTGGACCTGGCGACTGAGAAACACTGGTTGCGGGTTGCTGTTGCCGAAGGGACGGAGCATTTCGTAGCTATCCAGCAACTCGAGCGTCAACTGACTGAAAGGCATCTCGGCGTTGATCCGCAGTTTCGGCTGCAACTCGCCGTTGGTGGCCACGCCGAGCATGTGTTCGGAAAACCGGTGCCGGAAGGCAGTGAGGTTTTCCTCGCGAATGCTGAGTCCGGCCGCCATGTCGTGTCCGCCGCCGGCCTCGAGGATGTCGCGGCAGGCATTGATCGCGCCGATCAGCGAGAGTCCCGGCACGCTGCGCCCGCTGCCTTTTCCGACGCCGTTTTCGTCAAAACCGATCACGAAGGTCGGCCGGTGATACTGCTTCATGATCCGCGAGGCCACGATGCCGACCACACCGGGATGCCAGCCGCGGGCACCGACCACGATTCCCGAGTTCCGCTCCTCGTTGGTGAGGGTGAGGATCTGGGACTCGGCCTCTTCGCGAGTGTGCTGTTCCAGCGTCTGGCGTTCGCGGTTCCGGCGGTCGAGTTCCGACGCGAGCGTGCGCGCAAGGTTCGGGTCGTCGGTGAGGAGCAGCTCCAGCGAGGCCTCGGCGGTGTCGAGCCGTCCGGCGGCGTTGAGGCGCGGACCGAGCTTGAAGCCGATGTCGTGGGCTCGGGTGGGGGATCCGCTACCGGCGACCGCCTTCAGCGCGTGGATGCCGAGGTTGGCGGTCCGATCGATTTCGGTGAGACCCCGCCGAACGAAGATGCGGTTTTCGCCGATCAGCGGAACGATGTCCGCCACCGTCGCCAAGGCCACCAGATCGAGATGTGAACGAAGGTCGAAGGCGGGATTCGGCCGGTATTTCAAAAGCGCGTGAGCCACTTTGAAAACGACGCCGCCGGTGCAGAGGTAGTGGTACTCGTCGCCCAGTTTGGGATTCACCACGGCGACACAATCGGCCACGCCATCCTCGGCCGGTTCGTGGTGGTCGAGGATGATGAGATCGATCCCGCGCTCCCGGAGCAGATCGGCCTCGGCGCTGGAATTGGTGCCGCAGTCCGCCGCGATGACTAGGGTCGGCGTCTCCCCTTCATCGAGGCATTTTTCGAGTCCTTCGCGGCTGAGACCGTAGCCCTCCTCGGTACGCTGCGGCAGAAAGGTCCGGGCTTCGACGCCGTAGGAGCGAAGCAGCTTTTTCAGCAGCGCCAGTGAGCTGACGCCGTCGACATCGTAGTCGCCATAGAGCAAAATCGTCTCGCCAACGCTGACCGCGTCGGCGATGCGAGCCACTGCGGCGAGCATGTTGGGAAGTAGAAACGGGTCCGTGAGATCCTTGAGCCGCGGGTAAAAAAATTGGGCGAGGGAATCGCGATCGGAGTAGCCGCGTTGCATCGCGAGCGACACGATGATCGGAGCCACGCCGAATCCGGCGGCCAATTCGGCCACCTCGGATTCGGGCGGTGCGTCTTCGATCACCCATTTGGCCCGCGCAGGCATCAGACTATCTTAGAGAGCCCGGCGGACGTGTAAAGGAAACGGCCAGAAGAAGTCGGAACACCGGGTAATACTCTTGGAAATGCGGGACCGTAGTCGGCCTACCGCGCCAGATTCCAGGCGCTGACGAGTGCTTTCAGACCGGCCATCTCGATGGAGGGATCGACGCCGCAGCCCCAGACGAGGCGATTGTCGTCGCTGCGCTGGAGGAGAATGTAGGCCGCAGAATCGGCATCCGATCCACCGCGCACGGCGTGCGACCGGTAGTCGGAGACCGAACAGTCCTTCAGTCCGCCGTTTTCCATGGCATGCACGAAGGCATTGATCGGACCGTTCCCGACGCCGCTGATGGCGCGCTCCTCGCCGTCGATGGCGATCTTGGCGTGACAGGCGACTTCGCCGCGGGCGCCGCCGTGGTGATCGAGTTCGTAGTCGATCAATTCGAGGGGTGAAG
>JAGRPB010000325.1 GCA_020439945.1 Verrucomicrobiia bacterium | reverse complement strand
CTCGATGCCGATGGAGTAGCGATTTCCGGGGCCGTCGAAGTCGGCGTGTTCCCCGCGTTCGTTGGTGGGGATGTGCTGGATGACCACGTCGTCCTGCACGGTGAAATGCCAGCAGAGATAGCCGCAGACACCGCCGCGCAGGGCGCCACGCTTGAGCGCCTTGGCGTGGGCATAGGCATCGCCGGTGTAGTTCTGCGTGCTGTGAATGGTGATGTATTTCGGATCCATCGGCCGATTGAGCCGACGGCCGTAGGAGCCCTTGGCGATGGGATCGCTCTTCACGCGGACGATTTGCTGCAGCTCCTGCGGCGTGATCGGTGTCTTGGGCACGGGACCGAGTTGGGCTTCCCAGGACAGACCGCGACTACTGGTCGTGGCGCAGGAGGTCAGGAAGAACAGGGCAAGGCCGGAAATGGACAGAAGAAAGAGGCGGGTCGCTCGAATGCGGAACATGGATGGTTCGGTGGTGGGAGTGAAATGAGTGATCCGGGGCTCAGCATACGTCAGGCCAGCGCGCTTTGCAGTCCTTGATCGCGCAACGGTTTCGGCTTGGAGGGAAAAGGGTGGGCGCGATAGCCTCCAGAACGTTTTCCTTTCAACCCCGATTCACGCGATGCGTAGCCCTGCCCCCGCCCCGAGTCCGGACCGGATCATTCCTCGTTTTCCGGTCATTCTCGTGTCCTTCTTTTTGCTTTCGACCGTGGTCAACTCGCGGGCCGAAGCGCCGCGAGTTCTGGCGCCCGGTCAGCTGCCGAATGACTCCCGGCTCGCCGATCCGGTAACGCTGAATGACTACCATCCCTTCCGTCCCGTGGCCTCGAAGGCGGAGTGGGAACAGCGGCAGCGCGACATCCGCGACCGCGTTCAGCTGGCTTCGGGACTCTGGCCGATGCCGACCAAGACGCCGCTGAACGCAATCGTTCACGGAAAGGTCGACGGCGACGGCTTCACGGTGGAGCGGGTGATTCTGGAAAGCTTCCCCGGACATTTCGTGACGGGCAGCCTGTTTCGCCCGGCGGGAGATTCGCTCGCCATCGGTGAGAAAGACGGCAAACGTCCCGCCGTTCTCTGTCCCCATGGGCACTGGAAGGATGGGCGCTTCTACGACTCTGGCGATGCTCAGGCGCTGGCCCAGATCGCCGAGGGCGGGGAACGCTTCGTCGCCGCCGCGCACAACCCCATCGTGGCTCGCTGCGTGCAACTGGCCCGGATGGGATGCGTGGTTTTCGTTTATGACATGATCGGTTACGCGGACTCGATCCAGTTCGCCGAGCATCGCCGTGGCCCTCGCGAATCGATGACTTCGGACGAGATGGGAAAATGGGGCTTCGTCAGTCCACGGGCCGTGGGTCACCTGCAGACGAATTTCGGGCTCCAGACCTGGAACAGCGTGCGCGCGCTCGACTTCATCCTCGGGCTGGAAGGCGTGGACCCCTCTCGTGTGCTTGTCACGGGCGCCAGCGGCGGCGGCACCCAGACCCTCATGCTCACGGCGATCGACGATCGCGTGACCGCCTCGTTTCCCTGCGTCATGCCCTCGACCGCGATGCAGGGCGGCTGCACCTGCGAAAACACCCACCTGCTCCGCATCGGCCAGGGAAATATCGATATCGCCGCTGCCTCGGCGCCCCGTCCGCTCGGGATGACGGCGGCGGACGACTGGACCATCGAGCTGGAAACGAAAGGCTATCCCGATTTGAAAAACCTCTACGAGATGGTCGGCGCGCCGAAAAACTACGAGGCGCATTTCAACACCCATTTCAAACATAACTACAATCATGTGTCGCGGACGCAGATGTACCAGTTCGTGAACCAGCATTTCCATCTGGGACTGAAGGCGCCGGTGCTGGAGCGCGATTTTGAGTTTCTGGGAAAACCGGAGCTGACGGTGTGGACGGACGATCACCCGGCCCCAACCGGCGACCAGATCGGTGACGCCCACGAGCGGACGCTGAACCGGGAATGGGCGGAAGATTCCGACGCCCAGATCGCGAAACTGCTGATGCCGGAAAACGCAGACGATGTCGCGAAGATGCGCGCCGTGGTGGGCCGGGCCGCCGAACTCCTGATCGATCGCAAGGTGCCGGTGGCCGGCGACGTGAATTTCGGGCTCATTGGCAAGGAAGAGCGCAATGGCTATATCGAGATGACCGGCCTGATCGGGAACGAAAAACACGGCGAGGAGATTCCCGCCGCCTTTGCCTTTCCCGGCCGCGATACCTGGAAGGGAACCGTGGTGATCTGGCTGTCTCCGGAGGGTAAGGCGGGAATTTTTGACGGCGGCTCGGGCAACCTGCGCGAGCCGGTGCGGAAACTGGTCGATCG
>JAGRPB010000324.1 GCA_020439945.1 Verrucomicrobiia bacterium | reverse complement strand
ATCGTCGACGGTCGACCGTCCGGTCGCTACCTCACCCGCGCCGCCACCTTCCCGGCCCTCGCACTGGCGCCCTCCTCGTTGACGCTCGATCCCACCCTCAAGCCGAACGCGGCGGATGCCGGCGAGGAGTATTCCGACAATTATCAGGGCGAAGACTACGATCCGACTCGCGATCCGATTCGGTTCCTGGTGGAACCGCAGATCGTCGGCGCTCCCGAGCTGATCACCATTCCCGATTTCTCCAGCTACGACACGGTGATTCTCGCCGATGTCCCCCGGCTGGCGTCCGAGAGCGCCAATGAACTGATTCAGTTCGTCGAAAAGGGCGGCGGCTTGCTCATCACTCCAGGCCACAAGGCGCTGCCCGAATTCTACAACGATTGGCGACTCGCCGATGGCCAACCATTCCTCCCGGTGAAATTCGGCGATTCGGTGGAGGTCGCGCAGGACCACGAAACGATCACGCCGTCGGCGCAAACCCTCACCCATCCCGCCTTCGAGAAGGTGTCGGGACAGAACCGGACCGATTTCTCCACCGTGAATTTCGCGAGTTGGTGGCCGTTGGAAGTGCCGGATGCCCTGCTGGCCCAGACGGCGGTTGGTGCGCGACTCAATACCGGCGAACCCCTGCTGGCGACGCGCCGGGTCGGCAACGGACGGGTCGTGGTGTTCGGCGCGACGCTCGACACCTCGATGAGCAATCTGCCGACGCGCCAGGCCTATCTCCCGTTTCTCCACGAGCTCGTCTACGACCTGGCGGATCCGGCGGCCTACGACCTGAATCTTGATCCGGGCTGGGACCTGACCCTGTCGTTGTCGAGCGGGCACCATGTCCCCATCGGAGAAGGACTGCGCGGCGAGTATTTCGTCGGCGAAAACCCGGTGGTGACGCGCATCGATGCCGGTATCCAGTTCAACTGGCAGAACGGGGCGCCCGCGCCGGACATGCCGGTGGACAACTACCGGATCGAATGGACGGGAAAAGTGCTGGCTCCGGTGAGCGGCACGGTCACCTTCGAAGGCGAGGCCGACGACGAGATGGAAATCTGGGTCGAGGGCAAGTCCGTTCTCAAGGCGACCTATGGCAAACGCGGTCGGGGCAAGGCGCTGAAGATGGAGAAAGGGAAGTGGTACGATTTCCGGGCGCGCTACGTCGAGAATAGTGGCGAAGCCAAGGCCATCCTCTACTGGGAATCGCGGGACCTGCCGCGCCAGATCGTGCCGCCCCAGAATTTCCGGGCTTTTGCCGGACCGGCACCGAAGTCGATCGATGGCAGTCGCGAGGCCGCCCTGGCGCGCTACGAGGTCAAGGGGCCGGACGATGCGCCGAGGAGTGGCGAGCTGACCTCCAGCGCCGGAGGTTCATTGGTGAAAATCCAGGGTGACGTGTCATCCGGATTGTACGAACTGAAGATTCCCGAAGAGCATCGATCCTATTTCCGCCGCTTCCTGCATGACGGCAGTGGTGAGATACCCTTCACCGTCAAACGCGACCCTGCCGAGAGCACGCTCCGTCGACTCGATGAGGCCGATTTCACCTTCCTGTCCAATTTTGTCACCGTGGTGCAGCCCGAGACGCTCGAAGAAGTGCTCGGCATCCTGCAGGGGAACCAGTTTGGCCAGGAACTTTGGAAATACCTCGCCCTCGGCGCTTTCATCTTCCTTTTGATCGAAATCGCGCTGGCCCGCTGGATCGCCATCAGTCGGCGCACCGGCGAAGAGATCAAGATCGACTTCGAATCGCGAGAGGCACCCACCACGGGGTTCAAGGAACAACTTGCCCGTGTCAAAGGCGCCAAGGCTTGAATGGCGACCCGTAGCAGGCCCCGAAAACTGAACACTGAATTCTGAAAACTCTCTGGTGAATCCCGAAGACTACAGCCGCGAAGACCTGATCACCGCCGGAATCGCCACGCCCTGGCTGGCGTCGGGCGCCGTCGTGGTCATCGTGCTCTGGCTGCTCTCGTTGCGGCTTCGCGGGCGCCTCGCGGAACGGGGCGGCCGGATCGTGGCCGGTCTCGTCGGGGCGATCCTGCTCGGCGCCGGTTTCTGGCTCGCCTTCCAGCTGGCGGGTCGCTGGCTGGCATTGGCGACGCCTTGGCCGCTCTGGGTGCTCGCCTTGATCGGAGGATTGGCCGCGGAAGCCATCGTCGGCATTTACCGACTGGAACGCAGCATCGTGACACCGGAATCCCGGGGTCGCGTGTTGCTGGGATTGCGACTGCTCGCGCTGATCATTCTTCTGCTGATCCTGTTGCAACCCGTGCGCTCGTTCCTGGTCGATCGCGAGATCAGCCGCGAGGTGGCCGTACTGGTCGATGATTCGGA
>JAGRPB010000323.1 GCA_020439945.1 Verrucomicrobiia bacterium | reverse complement strand
GAACCCCGGCGATCGGTTTCAGAGCGAAGGTCCTTTTTCCTCCGCGTCCCGCCGGCCTTTCGGGATGGTCCGCTTCTTCCCGGACGGCGGTGATCGTGCCGATGGCCTGCCGATTGCGCAGGGGTATCCTCACCCGCATGCCGGGCTTGGCTTTGCCCGCCCATTCGGCGGGCACGGCGTAATCGAATTGGAGATCCTTCGACGACGCGCCATCGATCAGGACGGTGGCCACCAGTTGCATGAGAAGCGCGAAGCCTAATCGAAGAACGATCCAGCCGCCATCCCGGCGGTGGAAAAGAAAAGCGCCCTCCGGACTCGGCCGGAGGGCGCTTCGCGTGTCAAAGGAGACAACTTATGAAAAAGCGGTCCTTTTGTGGATCTCGATCGCTTCTCAGAAGTCGACGCTCAGGCTGACACCTCCGTGGATGATGTCGTCCTGGAAACCGTCGATCGCATCGAGGGCGAAGAGACCGGCCACATAGGGCTCAAGAGTAACATTCGAACGAAGGGCGATCGGAAGGGCGGCCTTCACGTAAACGTCGTTGAACGCGTTGCCGGCGGCCCAGTAGTCGATCTGGTAGCCGATACCGGTGCTGATCACCAGCGAGGTCGAGTCGCACAGGGCGAATTCCTTGCTGATGCCGGTGTCGAAGTACCAAGCCTGGAGTTCGAAGTCGTAGCGGGCGGTGCCATTCCAGTCGACCACGCCGAGGCTGCGGCCCAGGCCGAGCGCCAGTTCGTAGGTCGCGTCGGCGCCGGACTCGGGGAAGAAGTAACCCACGACTCCGGTGGTCACGTCAAACCCGGCGAATTCCTGCGTCACGCTGGCGTAAACGTCGAGTTCGTCGTTGGCGAAACCGTCGGCCGGATTGATGTACCACACACCGACGTCCACGGGGATGCCCATGGCGTCAATCGTGTAGTCGACGCTGGTCCAGATGCCGTGTTCGCCCAAATCCACGCCGTAAAAGACGTAGTTGGTCATGTATCCGGCGCTGAGCGTCGCTCCGAGCGGTTCTTCCATGACGCAGACTTCCTTGCCAGCGTCGGTTCCGGCGTAGGCGACCGAGGCCGCGAACACCCCTGCGAGTGCGGTTGCGAGTGATTTCAGTTTCATAATCGTAATAGGACTCCCGTTGTTGGTTGTGAGAAGGCGTCTTTTTTCGCCTTCAATGACGAAGGCGTCAACGCCGAAAACGATTTTTTTGAACGTTTTCAAAATCCTCGGAGAGCAGTTCGCGTGCCGATCTTTCCGGAAAAATGAGGAAAATGCCTTCAATATTCCGTCCGCCCTTCGCGGATTTTTTAAAAAGACTTTTCGAGCCCAAAGAAAACGCCCCTTCCCGCGAGGGAAGGGGCGCCTCTCAGCAACGGTTGTCCCTGTTACAAGGGAAACTTTTTACTCGGGAATCCTGAACCGAATCAGAAATCAACGCTCAGGCTGACGCCGCCGAAAAGCTGGTCGTCCTGCCACGCGTCGATCGCGTTCAGCGCGAAGGTCGCGGCGACATAGGGACGAAGCGTCGCTTTGCTGGTCAGTTCGATCGGAAGGGCGGCCATGAGCAGCACGTTGTTCCAGTCGTCACCGGCGGACCAGTAGTCGATCTGGTAGCTGATACCGGCCGACAGCGCCAGCGAGATGGTGTCCGTCAGCTCCCGGGTATGACCCGCGGAAACCTGGAAGTACCATCCATCGATGTCGAAGTCGTAGTAGGCGCCGGCGTTGAGGTCGATGATACCGACGCTCGTGCCCGCTCCCACACCGATTTCATTCGTGCTGTCGCCAGCGGTGCGGCCACCGTTCTCGGGGAAGAGATAGGCGGTGTAACCCAACCAGGCGTCAACAGAGCCGAAGCTTTGGCCGACAGCGGCGGAAAGCTGAAGTTCGTCGGAGTGCGTGGGATTGACCAGGCTGCCGTCGGTGGGGTTGATGTAGTGCGCGCCGAGCGTGACCGGAATGGGCAGAAGATCCAGATCGTAGTCCAGACCGACCGAAATGGCGTTCTGGCCGTTGTCCACGCCGCGGAAGATGTAATGGGAATCGTACCCGGCGCTGAGGGTCGCGCCAAACGGTTCTTCGACCGGGCAAACGACGCCTTTGGAGTCTCCTGCGTTCGCGATCGAGATCGTGAGCGCACCGATAGAGGTGATGATGAGTGTCTTTAGCTTCATATTCTGTTTGTCTCCCTTGGTTGGTTGTAAAGGACCCACCTCGCCAGCCGGCGAGTGAGGCCCAACGTTTTTGCGAATTTCGGACCGGTTTGCAAGCGCAATTTTAAATGTCCCCCGGGGCCACCCATCGGCTTTTTACAAACCCCCTTCGGTGACAACACTGTCACGGAGCCCGCCAAATCAAGGATTTCAGCCCGCTCGCCTC
>JAGRPB010000322.1 GCA_020439945.1 Verrucomicrobiia bacterium | reverse complement strand
ATGTTCATGGCGATGGCGTTGGGCTGGGTCGCCGGAGAATTCTATCCGCTCTCGTCGTTTCCGATGTATTCGAAATTCGTCCCGCGCACCTACGTCGCCTACCTCGAGTCCCCGGAGGGAAAGCCCCTGCCGACCGTGGACACGGTGAACATGTTTTCCTCCGAACTGAAGAAAATCTACGGTGACGGCCTCGCCGAGCTGAAGTCGAAACAGAAGGGCTCCCACTTCGACTGGACGCCGGAGCAGCGCCGGGAGGCCGGCGAATACGCCCTGCGCTATCTCAAGGAAACGCATTCGCCGAAATCCTTCGACGGCGGCGGGCTGAAGGGCCTGAAGCTGGTCGATATTCGGATTTTCCTCAAAGACGGAAAGATCACCCACGAAGAAACTGAGATTGCGACGCTACCCTGAGCGGTCGCCGCCGGGTGCCCGAAGCCCGATGCCCGGGCGGTTCGCGCCTCCGGTTCACGATTTTCAAATCAACGCCGTTTCAATGTTCAAAGGACTCTTTTCGAATCAACTGGGCCAAATCCGCTACGCCGACTGGGAGTGGCGGATCGCGCGGCTCGGTTTCGCCGTCTGTGTGTGGTTCGCCACCTGGCACACATGGAAGTTCTGGGCCATCGACATTCGGGACCAGTACATGATGAAAGGAGCCAACGGCATCCCCTCGCTCTTCGACATCAGTTGGGTCGGGCAGCCGGTGCCGACCGCCGTGCTGGCGCTGTTGATGGCGGTGTTGCTGGTCCTCTACGTCCTCGGGCGCCGATTGCTCCCCGTCACCGGCGGGCTGTTCCTCATTCACGCGGTGGTGGGCGGCATTTTCAGCTCGCCAGTGGGCGATCACCACGCCACACAGGTGGTTGGACTGGTGTTGCTCGGGCAGTTTGCGTGGTTCGTCTGGGACGCCCTGCGGGGGACGGAGCGGCGAAAAATGGGGCTCGATGCCGGCAGCGGCGCGATCTTCTGGTCGCAGCAGATGATTTGCGCCGGCTACATGATCTCGGCGGTGAGCAAGTGGGTCAACTCGGGCGGGGGCATCATCCCGGGCGCGCGCTGGGTGGCGCAGTTGCCGAACATCGCCGTGCAGTTCGAAAAAAACCGCCTCCAGGCCTACTACGATCACCTGGAAGTTCCCGCCTCGAAGGGAATCAACGCGATGATGACGCAGATGCTCATCGAAAAACCCGCGCTGGCGATGGTCTTTCTTTCGTTCGGGTTCTACATCGAGTTGGTGGCCTTCCTCGCGCTGTTCAATCGCAAGGCTTCGTTCTGGATGGGGCTCGGCCTGATGTCCCTGCACGGGTTTATCTTTTTCATCATGCATCTGCCCTTTTACTATTTCTGGGGCGTGGATTTCTTTTTCTTCGTGAATCTGCCTTTCTGGATCGCCGTCTGGCGGGGCAAGGCCGACGCCAATCAGGGACTCGCCGCGTCGGCCGGGGCGTGATTGACGCGCAGACTCAACAGGGTTGAGTGACGGACCTGACCCTGTTGGATGGGTCGGGAAAAACCCGCGTTTTCCGTGAAGCGAAGGGAAATTCGAAACGACGGCGGGTGCCGTTTACGGCTTTTCCTCGGCTGGTTTTTCGAAGACGAAAAAGTGCTGGCTGGGTAAAAAATCGCGGATCTCTTTGAGTTTCAAGCCAACCGCAGCCATCTCCTTCGTGACCTGCTTCACGGTCATTTTGTGAAGGGGTTTGATGGCGACAGTGGGATCTTCGCCGCGATATTCGAGCAGGATAACGCGCCCGCCGGGCCTGAGCCCTTTGACGATGGAGTGCATCATTTCCCAGGGATGGGAAAATTCGTGGTAGGCATCGACCATGAGGGCGGCGTCGATGCGCCCCTCCGGGAGCTTGGTGTCGTGGATCTCGCCTTGAACGGTTTCGATGTTCGTGACGCCGGTTTCGGTCTTTTTGTCGCGGATGTAGTCGAGCATCTCGGGCTGGATGTCGACGGCGTAAACTTTCCCCTCGGGGACTTTGGCCGCCATGCGAAAGGAGAAATAGCCCGAGCCGGCCCCGATATCGGCCACCCGATCGGTCGGCTTCAATTCCATGTTCTTGACGACCTCGTCGGGCAACTCTTCGCGTTCGCGCTCCGGGCGTTCCAGCCATCCCAGAGCCCGATGTCCCATGACATGCGCGATTTCGCGGCCGAAATAGACTTTTCCGGTTCCGTCGCGGGACGGTTCCTTGGCGGTGTAGCGATCGGATTCGGCGTCGGAGCCCTTCGTGGCGGCGTCCTGCGCGAAGCCTATGGCGGCCAGCGCGGTCAGTGTGGTCAAAGTCAGCGAGGCGCCGAGGCGGGCGATCGATTGCGTTTTCATTGGGAAATCGAAGGGAGCGAAATTGGGCGGTGAAGGCGGGGCCGATCCCGGACTAC
>JAGRPB010000321.1 GCA_020439945.1 Verrucomicrobiia bacterium | reverse complement strand
GTTCAGCACCGATTTGCCGATCAGGAACACATCGCCTCCGATCGCGTTGATGCGGCCGAAGTTCTGCACGCCGGCATTTCCGTTCCCGCGAAAAATCATGTCCCCCCCGGACAGGAACTCCGCGTCGCTCACATCCAGCGTCGAGAGCACCAGCCCGGCCACGTCGATGGTGCCGGAAGATCCCACCACGATCCCGTTCGGATTGATGACAAAGACCTTCCCGTTGGCCCGCAGAGCGCCCTGGATCGCGCTCGGATTCCCCGAAACCACACGGTTCAGCACCGCCGACGACGCGCCCGGCTGAAGAAACTCGGTGATTTCGCCCGCCGAAATCGAGAATTCCTCCCAGTTGATGATCGCCTTGTCGGTCGATTGGCGAAGTTGAAGGTGCCCCCCCAGGCCATCCCCGAACTCCACCGCGCCGCTGGTGACGATCCCTCCGCTTGGATTGGCCCGCGTGCCTCCCGGCAGGAAAAGCAGACTCGGCGTGATCCACGCGACGACAGCCACCCGGAGCCATGCTCGGCGGCGAAAGAATTCACAGATCGTATTCATTGGAGGGGGTGTGGGAAGTTCTGAAAACAAACGAAAAATCCAGTCATTCGGTCCGCACCTGTCCGTCTTCCCCGCCGAGATCCGCGTTTTGGTACGCACCTCGGCCGGGATGAGGGGGGAGTCTTCCCTCACCGGAACAGGAATCTTCGCGCTCACGTTTCCGGCAAGACCGCGCCGGACCCGCGTGTGGGTTTAACCCCGCCCTTCAAGAGCTTTGCGAGCGATCAGGACAAACCGGTCCCGAAATCGACCGCGCGAAGGACGCGAGTCACCCACGCACTAGCGCGGGATTTAATACCCGGGAGGGCGATCAAAGTGACCGCTGCATTTTTCGACAAACGCGTGGGCGACTGTCGAAGAACAGACCGACAGACGATCATCCGTCAAGGAGGTGGTATTCATGCGAGGTGGGTTCAAACGGTGAACCCGGATTGAAGGGTATTGTTGCGAAAGAATTCTTCGTGACAACAAAATATTTTCCGGCCCTGCGAAGGCGGCGGAAGAGGTCTTCCTTTAGAAGGACGCGCGGGCACCGATGTGGACGCGACCGTCCTCGCCGTCGTCGAAACCGCTTTCGTCGACCTGCCAGCCGTAGTCGAGACGAACGGTCAGGTGGTCATCGAGCTGATAGCGCAACCCGATCCCGACGCTGCCGAGGGAGATGCGCTCCTCGTCGGGCAACGGATCGGCCGACCACAGGTAACCGTAATCGGCGAACAACAAGCCGATCAGCGCGTCGCGGGCGTTGTAGAAACCGGTCCACTGCGCCAGCGAAACGGGCTTGGTCCGCAATTCCAGGCTCGCCACCACACCGTTGTCGCCGCGAACGAGACGCTGCTCAAAGCCGCGCACCGAGTCGTAACCGCCCGCGCCCAGCGTTTCGCTGGCGAGCAGGTTACCGTTGGAAACCTGGGTTTCCACGCGACCCAGAAGGCTCCACTGACCGGGCAGATTGACGGAGCGATCCACCCGCGCGCGTCCATAGACATACTCGGCGCTGGCTCCGGCCCGCTGCGTGGCGAAGGTTTCGTCGTCGTTGAAAGTGCTCAGGTTGCCCGGGCTCCACACCACCTCGGTGTCGACCCGCGTAATCCCCAGCCGGTCCCGCTGCGTGATGTTGTAGCCGAGGCTGAACTGCGCGACCTCCGTGGTGGTGTCGAAAACCTCCAGACTGTTGAAAAACAAGTCGCTGTTCGAGGATTTCGCGTCGAAGCCGAACTCGACTTCCTGCGTGAAGGTGCTGAACGACGGCAGCGGAATCGCATACCGCCCCCCGGCCTGGCGGTTCAGGCCGCCGATGTCGATCTGTTCGCCATCGACGAGAATCGTCGCGCTCGACGACACCGTCGCGCCCACCAGCGTCAGGTAATGCCGCCACGGCAGGAAGGAAGTCCACACCCCCGTGTGCCCCTGAAGGTCGGCGTCCCCGTCGAGATTCGTCGAATACTGGTAGCTCAGGATATCCTCCTGACCGAAGAAGAACGGGCCGCCCCAGTTCACGCCCGCCAACAGGCGGTCCTGACCCAGCAGATCGTTGCCCGAATCCTCGTAGCCAACGTAGAAATTCAGCGGCGGCACTTCCTCGGTCCGCAGGATCAGATCCGTCGTGCCGTAGTCGACCCCGGGGCTGTAAATGAGGTCCACCCGGCGGAAAGGATTCTTGTTCATCCACGCGAGGTCTTCCATCAGGATGCTTTCGCGGATGATCTGGCCCCGCTGGAGGCGCAGTTGGTTTTCGAGATACTCGGAATTGGTGAAGTCGTTGCCCTCGACGAGGACATCCCCGACCCGGCCCTCGATGATGACGAGTTGCAGCACCCCGCTGGTGATTTCCTGCTCGGGCACCAGCA
>JAGRPB010000320.1 GCA_020439945.1 Verrucomicrobiia bacterium | reverse complement strand
GGACGAACTTCATCCTTACCAACGGCGGTCGGATGCAGGACTACTGGGGCGTTGGGAAGGCGACGAAGCCGATGTTGCCGCTGATCCTCGTTCCGACCACATCGGGTACGGGCAGTGAATGCCAGAGTTTCGCCCTCATCGCCGATGCCGAGACGCACATGAAGATGGCCTGCGGCGACAAGAAAGCGGCCGCGGCCGTTGCGATTCTGGATCCTGAGCTGACGATCACGATGCCCCGGGCGGTCACGGCCCACACCGGGATCGATGCCATCGCGCACGCTCTCGAAACGGCCGTCTGCAACAAGCGCACCGACGTATCGCTTTCGTATTCGCGCATCGCCTGGTCGCTACTCAGTTCCGGCCTGGAACGAGTGCTGGAGGAGCCGAACGATCTTGAGGCCCGGGCCCGCATGCAACTCGGGGCCGCCTTTTCCGGAACCGCGATCGAGAATGCCATGCTCGGCGCGGCCCATGCCTGCGCGAACCCGCTGACGGCTCACTTTGGGGTGATCCATGGCGAAGCGGTGGGGGCCATGCTGCCGCACGTGATTCGGTTCAATTCACAGAATCCCGATGCCGCCGAGATCTACGAGCAGCTGGGGGGACCGAAACTGGCGGACCGGGTCGCCGGAATGTTGGGGCGTTGCGGGATGAAAAGCGGTCTCGGCGAATTCGAAGTGGCGCCGGAATTGATTTCCACGCTGGCCGAAGAAGCGGCGCGACAGTGGACCGCCCAGTTCAATCCCGTCGAGTTGAATCGGGAATCGGTCGAGACGCTCTATCGCGACGCGATGGCGGTGTGATCATCAAGTTCAGTTGGCGAAAATCCGCGCCTTCTGTTCGTCGCTGAGCCGGGACAGGGTGATCGCCAGCTTTTCCGCGTAGTCAGAGTATTGCTCTGAGGTGCCGCCGGCGTCCGAAGCGATGACCGCCGCCAGTTGTTGGCCTTCCGGAGTCGTCTTCTTGTTTTTTCCGTAGGCGTAGGCATTCCCGTTGCCGTTGCCGTTGCCGTTGCCGTTCGCATTGGTGTTGGCGGCAGAGGCCGGGTGGGAAGCCAAGCTCAGGGATATCGCCGCGAAGGCGATGGCGAAGCGCCGACTCAGCTCGAATCTGTGAGATCGATCGTTCATGAACTCAAGGGGCCGGAATAGATCAGACGGATTTCGCTCAGGTCGTAGGCGACATTCAGAAACTTGGCCGCCCGGGTGATTTCCTCCTCGCTGAGGGGGCGAATGATGAACTCCTGATCCTTGAAAGGACCGCGATCGACGATGACGCCTTCCCGCAGCAGGCGGGCGGTGGCTTCGACGCCGCCGAGCGAATCGGGGAGCACATGGGCCACACCGATCTGGCTCAGGGTGGCGGAGATCTGGGCGATGTTCTGGGCGTTCCGCTGGGCGGTGGCATCGTGAGCCTTTTCGTTGAGCGAACTGAACGCGGGAATGGCCAGCATCGACATGATGCCAATGACCGAAACCACGATCAACATCTCCACGAGGCTGAAAGCGCGCGTTCTCTCTGGAAGCTCAAAACGCATTCAAAAATAATGAAAAGGGGGCGGTTTCCTCAAGGGGTGAAAATTCGAGCCCTTTGGGCTGGCGTCAGTCGCGAGAGGGTCTCGGCGAGCCTCTCCGAATACTTTGCGTACTGGTCGGCGTGACCTCCAGAGTCGTTGGCGATGGCCTGGGCGAGAGCGTCGGGATTGATGGATCCGGAAGTGACCGGAGTCGATGATGCCGCGGCTGCGCTGGCCGTGGTGGTGTCGGCCGCCGCTGCATCGGTGGCCGTTGCATCAGTGGCGGCAGGATCCGTCGCGGTGGGATCGGTGGTTCCGCCACTTCCCGAGCCGGCATTGGCAAACCAATTTTGGAGGGCTTCAAGGAACGACGACCACCAGGAGGCGGTGGAAGAGGTCGTGGTGCCCGAGGTGCCGGTTCCATTGGTCTGGGCTTGGACGACAGGGCACGAAATCGCGAGGACGAGCGCCACCATGCAGAGCGCCGCGAATTTTCCCACTTTGCGTTGGAAATGCGAAATCATGAAAGAACAGACTACCTTTTACTATAAATGCTACTGCTATTCAAAAAAATTGTCAAAAATATTATTTTTATAAAAAATGTGGTAATATTCAACTTTTCCGTTAAATTTCCGAGTTGTCTTTGTCGAGAGTCGCCAAATGTCAGGTCATCATCTCATCTGGATCGGGCTTCTGTGTCTGCCTTCCGCGGTCGATGCGATCGAGGAAGACATGTTGCCGCCGAATATCCAGTTCACTCACCTGACCCACGCGCGTGGGCTGCCGGCGGGGAATCTCACCGCCATCTTTCAGGATCGGCAGATTGGCTACATCTGGATCGGGACCGACCAGGGAATCGGTCGTTTCGACGGCTACCAGCTGAAATCCT
>JAGRPB010000319.1 GCA_020439945.1 Verrucomicrobiia bacterium | reverse complement strand
CGGGAGATGGCGACCCACGACAAACTTCAGCACGTGGCCTTCTGCGACATCGATCTCAATCGCACGATGAACGTCCGCAAACTGCGGCCCGACGCTCCGATCTTTCAGAACTACAAGGAAATGCTCTCGAGCCTGGGTGACAAGATCGACGCGGTCACCGTCTCCACGCCCGACCACATGCACGCCTACATCACGCTCGACGCGATGCGGCAAGGCAAGCATGTCTACTGCCAGAAACCTCTCACGCACAACATCTGGGAAAGTCACCAGGTTAAGAAACAGGCCCAGAAATCGGGCGTCATCACCCGGCTCGGTAACCAGATCCACTCGCACGAATACTACCGCACCGCCGTCCGAACCATCCAGGCGGGCAAGATCGGGAAAGTGACCCGCGTTCATTCCTGGGTCGCCGCCACCGGACACGGGAAATCGGGGTTCATCGATCGCCCGAAAGAAACGCCGCCGGTGCCCGACTCCATCGCTTGGGACAACTGGATCGGCGTCGCTCCGATGCGCCCCTACGCGGATTCCAAACTGCGTTGCTATCATCCCTGGGGCTGGCGCGATTGGCAGGATTTCGGCAACGGCGCGCTGGGCGATTTCGGCTGCCACATTCTCGATCCGGTTTACACCGCGCTCAAGATCAACGGGCCCTCCGACGACATCCAGTGCAGCGACCACACCGGCATGAACGATGAGGTCTGGCCCTGCCAGAATACCATTCACTTCACCGTTCCGGGCACCGAGCACACGGTTGGCGATCGACTCAAGATCACCTGGTATGACGGTGGCCTGATCCCCAGCACCAAGGGTTCCCATGTTCCCGGCACCCGGGCCCTGCCCCGCAGCGGCTCACTGTTGATCGGCGAAACCGGCACGATGGTCCTGCCTCACGTCGGCGCGCCGATGGTCTTCCTGGAAGGCAAGACCGAGCCCGACGACGGCGCACTGGTGAAGGCCGACAACCAGAACCACTACCACGGCTGGGTCGATGGGTGCCTGAGCGGCGAACAACCGAGCGACGGTTTCGACTACGGCGCCATGCTGACCGAGGCCGTGCTTCTCGGGAACATCGCCGTTCGCTTCAAGGGCGAAACCCTGAAGTGGGATTCCGAAAACCTCAAGGTGACCAGCATCGAGGAAGCCAACCAGTGGGTCACCCGGAACTACCGCGAAGGCTGGGAAATCCAGCCGGTCGCCTGAACCGGAACCTCATCTACGACGGTTCCCCGGGCGGGCGCTCCGTCTGGGGAACTTCGATCAATTCGTCGACGGCGTAGCCGTTTTCCCGGGCAATCGAATAGAGCCTCGTCTCCAGCGCCTTGTCCATCTCCGGCGTCCGGCTGAGAATCCAGAGGTAGTTTCGAGTCGGTCCCGATACCACCGCCCACTGATACGCGCTGCGATCGAGGGCGATCACATGATAACCACCCGCAAAAGGCGGAAAAAACGAAACCTCGAGGCTGCCCGTGCTGGGCTCACCCGCCGCCCGGGCCTTGCCGCGAATTTCCTGCCACTTTTCCTTTTTCGTATCGTAACCGCGATTCAGCACTTCGATTCCGCCGTCCGGCAAAGCCGAATACGTGGCCGTGACATGCGTCAGGTCGCGCTCGAAACCGTGGTCGAGGCGGGCAATCTCATACCACTGCCCCAGGTATCGATCGGCGTCGAAAGTCTCTACCGGCGTCACTCCCGGAGGTGGCGAAGCACAACCCGCCACCGCCAGACAAACGCCCGCCGACAAAACGGCGGAAACGCGCCTCAACCAGAAGGCTGGATTCAGGAACGCCACTTTCCGCCTCGCCGATTTCATCCGAGTCTCAGAATCAGGGCGTAAGCGAGCGCGTCACCTTACTCATCTTTTCCTGCATGCGCACCTGCTGGGTCAGCGGATCGGGATTCTCGTATCCCATGCCTCCGCCGTTGCCGCTGTAGTCGGTGGTGCATCCGGAAAGGGTCAACAGCGCAAGGCCGGCGAAAATGAAGGAACCAAGCATCAACGTTTTCATGACATTCTATTGCGGGCTAACGATCTGGGACGAAGCAACGTCTCCGCCCTTTCAATACCTTTTACACTCGCCATCGTGCGATTGGCAATTCACAATCGCGTGACCCGATGAATCGTCAGCCCCTTTTTGCTCCGAGTGCTCCAGGGAAAATCCGCCAACTGGCAGCCGCCGCCCTCATCCCTCTACTCCTCACTTCGGGAGCCGGATTCCGGAAACTGGGGAAGGATCTCAAGATGACGAAGGATCACGCCATCATTGCGATCGACCTGTCCAATGCGGACCAGTTTTCCGCCCCCATCTATGGCGTGGTGCTGGATACCGCGCCCTCTTCGGACAACATCATTTCCGCCGATGTAACCGATGTTCCCACCATCGGCGTTTTCGGTTTTTATGTTGAAGACGGACAGGAC
>JAGRPB010000318.1 GCA_020439945.1 Verrucomicrobiia bacterium | reverse complement strand
TCCAGTTTCGCGGGGGCTTGGGCGGAGACTTCCACCAGCATGCCCAAGCTGGAGATCGCGACGAGGAGGCGGGGGAGGCAGGGTTTCATTCCGATGACGAGTGTAGCGAGGAATCCCGCCGCGGGCGACCGCAAAGGGTGGCGTTGCGCGACTCCTTTTCGCCGAGTATTCTCCCAAATATGAATTCCGCCGATTCACTTGGAATCCTCGACCGGCTGCTGGAGCCTTTGGCCGGGAGTTTGCCCAATTCTGCCGCTGAAAGTATCGTCAATCTTCGGGCCGATTTGGAGATGCAGGTTCGCATCGATGAATTGGCGGACAAAGCTTCCGAGGGGCAACTGACGCCAGACGAGGAGGCGGAATATTCGGCCATCGTAGAAGCAATTGACCTGATCGGTGTCCTTCAGGCCAAGGCGCGCAAGGCTCTGTCGCGTTCCACCGCCGCATGACGGGAGAATTGAGAGAATTGGTGCGCACTCGGGCGGCGCAAAGGTGTGAGTACTGCGGGTTAAATCAGGAACAGTTGCCCTTTGCTTTGTTTCACATCGAACACATCCGTCCTCGCCAGCATGGTGGAAAGACGGAGCTTGGAAATCTGGCGCTGTCCTGCCAACACTGCAATCTGCACAAGGGCCCGAATCTCTCGGGCATTGATCCGGTCACTGACACTATTGAAAAACTGTTCAATCCCCGTGCCGATCACTGGCCCGATCATTTCCAAAGCGAGGGCGGTCGGATTATCGGATTGACCCCTCAGGGACGTGCCACCGTCGAGACTCTCGCCATGAACGCTAAGGCTCGCATTCGGTTGAGGCTTTCGTTACGGTCGTAGCGCCATGGCCGCGAAACCCAATATCCTCCTCTTCATCCCCGACGCGATGCAGGCGCGGACCGTGTTGCCGGGGTCGCCGTGCCTGACGCCAAACATGGATCGTCTCGCGGCGAGGGGAGTGAGCTTTCGGCGGGCCTACTGCGCGACCCCGACCTGCTCGCCGTCGCGGGCCAGCCTGATGACTGGACTGTTGCCGCACAACCATGGCGTGCTTGAGGTCGAGCACGTCCGCGACTACGACCAGTGCGTGCTGCGGACCGACAAGCCGCACTTTGCCCAGCGCCTGGCTGGCGCCGGTTATGGCACAGGGTATTTCGGAAAGTGGCACGTGGAGCGCACCAACCAGGTCGAGCACTTTGGCTGGCAGGTGAATGGCGTGAAATCGGCCGAACATGTGAAGAACCTCGGCAAGGGCGACGCCGGTTCCGAACCGGTCGATCCGGCCCGGTCGCGCTGGGTCGAGGGACCCGTGCCGGGCTACAACCGAGTCCTTCATTACGGGGTCACCGAGGTGCCGGTGAAAGATCGCTACCCGCATTACACGATCGACCAGGCCATAGACTTCCTCGACGATCATCGGAAAAACGGCGGGGGCGACCCGTGGTGCTGCTGCGTGAGTTTTTCCGAACCGAACGAAGCCCTCGTCGTCAGCCGGGAAACGATCGACCGCTACGACCTGGACACCATCGATCTCCCCGCCAACCGCACGGACGACCACTCCGGCAAGCCGGCCCTGTATCGGCGGCAAAAAGAGATCAGTCGCGAAGTGAGCGATGACGAATGGCGCATGGCGCGAGCCTGCTACTACGGGCGGATCACGGAACTCGATCTCCAACTGGGGCGCCTGATCGATTGGCTGGCCGAGTCGAAGCAACTCGACAACACGATCATCGTCGTCACGTCCGATCACGGCCGTTATGTCGGCGCGCATGGATTCGATGCGCACAACTGCGGGGCCTACGAGGAGATCTACCGCATCCCCATGATCGTGGCCGGTCCCGGTATTGCGCAAGGAGCGGAGTCGCAGGCCCTGGTGCAGTTTCCCGATCTCGGGCCGACCCTCATCGAACTGGCCGGCGCGGAGCCGATCGAGACGCTCGATTTTCGTTCCTTTGCCGAGGCCCTTCGGAAATCCGAAGCGGCTGACGCCTTCCAAACCGCCTATGCGGAATATCACGGCACCCGGTTTCCGCTCTGCCAGCGCATCCTTTGGGAAGGGGATTGGAAATTCGTCTTCAATGGCTTCGATTACGACGAACTTTACGACCTGAAAAACGACCCCGGCGAACTCACCAATCTTGCAGCCCTGCCCGAACATCGGGAGCGTGTCGATCGTATGATGGCGGGCATCTGGAAACGCGTTCGAGACAGCGGCGACCGGACGATCCTGGAGTCGCACTATTATTCAATGCGGTTCGCGTCCGTCGGCCCCAATATTCCCGCCTCAAACCCATGAAGACTCCCCGCACCGCCTTCCGCTTTGCCGTCATTTCCTTGCTCGCCGCCTTGTCCGGACCGCCGGCCCGAGCCGAAACGCAGGTACTGTGGGCGCTAAGCGGCGGGGGCGAGGGGAACGACAAGATCCGCGGCATGGCGGCGGCGCCGGACGGAG
>JAGRPB010000317.1 GCA_020439945.1 Verrucomicrobiia bacterium | reverse complement strand
AAAAGGACGGACGACCTCCGCGCCGCGCTCGCCGACCCCGCGAACCGCGCGGCGCTCGACCCTGGCTCCCGCATGGAAATCGCCACCGAGCTGCGCGACTGGAAATGGCTCGTCCTCGCCACCGTCGCGCACGATTTCCACTTTCCCTCCCCGGGCCTGGCCCTGCTCTGCCTGTTGTCGGGAACGATCTGGGCGATCGTCGTGACTCAGTTCTCCGGGTATGACCGGCCGCGCCTCGTCTGGTACGGCCTGGCGCTTGTGCTCGGCTTTTTCAGCGCCACGGCGACGCTCGTCGCCGTCGAGATCCAGGAAAACATTCGCGGCTTTACCCATCATCCCGACGACACGCTCTTCAACCAGGTGATCTATTGCGTCGCCGGCATCGGGCTGCGGGAGGAGGGGCTGAAGCTCCTGTTTTTCCTGCCGCTCCTGCCCTGGTTGCTGCGCCGCGGAACGGAGGTCGACGCCCTCGTGGTCGCCGGCCTGACCGGCCTGGGCTTCGCGATCAACGAAAATGTGGGCTACGCCGGCTACGGTGACGTTTTCGAGATGGTGGGCGGGATGACGATCTGGAGCCGTTTCCTGTCGGCCACGTTTTTTCACGCCGCCCTGACCGGCGTGGCGGGCCTGGCGATGTATCGTCTCTTTCGCTGGCGCGGAAAGCGTTGGGAAAACGCGCTCTACGATCTCCTCATCGTCATCGTCGTTCACGGCGCCTACGACGCGGTGCTGATGGTGCCGCGGTTCGCGGAGTATTCCTGGACCTACCTGCTTTTCTTCGCGTTTTCGGCCTACCTGTTTCTCGATCACATGACCCATCTCTCCCGCCCGCCGTCGAGTCTCGGGGTGTCGCCGCTCGGTGTCTTCGTGTGGGGCTCGGCGCTGCTGCTGGGCGCCATCTTCGTTTTCGGGAGCTGGGCCATGCCCTTTTCGGTCGGGTTTTTCTCCTTTCTCGCCGTGATCGCGTCGGAGATTCCCTTCATGTTCGTCTTCATCAACCGCCTGCGGGAGATTTGAGCGGGGCCGTTTTCTTCTTTGTCCTTAACCTCACCAGTGGTCGATGAGTTTTCGCTCCTCCTCCTTGCTTTTCAGAAACGTCTCAAACAACGCTCCGGTCCTTGGAATGGAAACAAGCGCCACGATTTCCGCGGACAATCGAAGCGTTTCCTCCGTCATTAGCGTCTTAGCCTCGCGAGGGCCGGAAATCTGGGCGTGCGGTTCCCGCCAATACATACCGCGTCTCCAATTCCGAAAACTCTTCAGGGCGAGCGTCTCGGCCCGAGGAATTTCGTAGGGGCCCTTTCGCTGGCCGGTCAGGATTTCGTCCAACTCCCTCCAACGGGAAAAAAGCGCCTTTTCGAATTCCCATATGAATCGGTCCTCGTTCTCACCGACCTTCAACGCCTCTTCTCCCCAAAGCTCTCGATCTTCGGAAATCGTTTGGTAAATCGTCATGAACTCTCTCGGCGCGATCCGGGAAAGTACATTCGAATCCGCCGGGTGAAGGCGAATAATCCCGGCCATTCTGCTCCTGACGGATGCCGGAATTTGCAGGCTTTTCAAGGTAATGCACATCTTGCCCCGCATCGCGACGGCCACCAATGAATAGACCAACATTCCGTCGCTTTCCAGGATGTTCAGAGTCCGATAAATTCTCGACAAACTTTCGCATGCCCCGGACTCGTCCCCGTCCGCCAGCGCGATCCTGAAGCGGCAAAAGTGGGTTTTCATCGCCAAATCCAGCCGCACGAAGGCGGCGTCGGCGGGATTCCTCATTTTGGAAAAAGAATCGATCACCGCATCCCATTTGGCCAGGACATCACGATTCTTGGCGAGATATTCCCGGGCCGTTTCGATCTCGTTCGCCGAAAAAGTAAAGGGATCGATCTTTTCCTTAATGATTACCTGATCTCGAAAAGGCGGAAGGTTTGCCAACGCAAAGTAGGCGTTCTCCTCATCCGGCAGTGGAAGCAGTCTCGAAGTAAGACACGATGTGTCGATCCGATCGTCGGGAATCGAAAATTCGATCTGTTCATCATGAATGCGATCCAGGATGGCCTTCCGGGCCGAATTTGGGTGATGGGCCAGATCGACGACATCCAGCCAGGAGGAATTAATGCCGACGTTCAAAAGTGCCTCGAATTCATATAGGGCGGTCGCCCTCGACTCGTCCCCTTGAGACAATCTCCAGTCTCCAAGCAAACCGCATCGCCGTGCCTGGAGCCGCGGGGGAAGCAGGCTGAACCGAATACCACGAAGGGTTTTGATCTCCTCAGGAAAAGTCCCGAGATTCTCGAACCAAACAACCTTCTCAAGCCGAATGATTCGCTTTTCAACCCGGGTAAACCAGATCTTCCATCCGATTAGCGCTAAAAATAGGAAAATCGCGATGCCCGAAAAACGGCGCCATCGGCTCGTTTTCGCTAAATGACGCTGGTTCATCGGAAACTCTACATAATCTTATTTATTATAACAATTAT
>JAGRPB010000316.1 GCA_020439945.1 Verrucomicrobiia bacterium | reverse complement strand
CATGACCTCCGCCGAGCCGGCTCCGATCACGATCCGGTTCTCATCCATCGCCACCGCCTGCCCGTAAAGATCCCCCGCATCGCTACCCTCGAACTTGTGAATCTCCGCTCCATTGGAAATCTGGAACAAATACGCGGCCCCGGCCTCGGCTCCGGACGAATCCTGTCCCGGTGCTCCGATCAGGGCGAAATCGCCGTCGAGAGCGACCGAGTTCCCGAAAAAGTCGGCCGCCACCCCGTCGCTCGGATTGAAAGTGCGGAGAGTCTCCAGCGATTCCGTATCGATGAGATAGGCCTTGCCGATCGAACTCGATTCCTGCGGCGCCGCGACCAGCAGCCAGCGTCCCTCCATGTCGAGCACGGCGCCGAAGTCATCATCCGCCACCCCGTCGGTCGCCTCGATGATCGTTTCGCTAAGCGTCTTGAGATCGTAGCGATACACCCCGCCCTTGCCATTGCGGGTCGATGCCCCCACGAAGGCCACATCCGGCCCCAGAGCGACGGAAACGCCGAAATTCAGCCCCGGCGCCGCATCGGAGGGCGTAAACACCTGGATCTGTCTTCCGCGACGCAGGTCAAAGAGGTAGGCGAGCCCGCCGTTTCCATTGTTGGCACCGGGTGCGCCGACCAGCGCGTAATTGCCGAATACCGCCACCGATTCCCCGAAATTCTCGCCGCCGTTGGTGTCTGTCCCAAAAAGCGTCCGCAGATGGCGTCCCGTCCGCGCATCATACACCTGCGCCGCGCCGGCATTGAGACCGCGATCATCGTTGCTTCGCTCCCCGCACACCACATAGCGATCGCCGAGCGCGACGGACAAACCGAGGCCGGGATTGATCTGTGGCTGTTTGTAGCGGCCCAACAGCTTCGTCACCGTCATCGGATCGGCCTCCGCCGGCGGATTCGCCAGGAATCCCGCCATCCCGATCAGGAGAAAAAGAAAACGCTTCATCTTGGTCAAAAAAGATTCCCCAGGATTCAAGTTCATCACGGATCCAGCCTCAGCAGGCCCTGCCCCCGGTTGGAGAGGACCGCGCGCAACAGCACCCGGCCGCTCGGAACGATGGTCTCGCCGTACCCGATCCCGCAGGCGCCACCCGGGCCGACGCCCGACGCGGGAAAGGCGAGGCTTCTCAGCGACGCTTCGCCCCATCGCAGGCTCTGGTATCGGGTTCCCTTGCGAAGCATGACCGACGGTCGCCAAAGTCCCACGCCGTTTCCGGCATCGCTGATCACCGTTCCGACGAGGAGGGCCTGGTTTGTCTTTGCTGAGGTTCCCACCAAGCTGGTCAGGATGGTGAAAAAGCCGTTGTCATAGGGGATTTCGATGCGCTGGATCGTGCCGATACGGGCCGGGTCGCAGCCGGGCGCCGAGTCGCCCTCGCGCAGAATGACGTGGGTGTTTCCCGCCGAGTCGTAGAGAAACAGCCCGCAGTCATTCGCCCGTGTCACGCCCGGACCTTTCACCTTCGCGAGAATCAGCGCGGCAGGCTCGTCGACGAAATCCTCGACCATGAGGAATTGCAGGAACCGATCCCACACGATCCCGGTGGGCAGACCCGGCACCTGATCGCCTTTTCGAGCCACCTCGATGTTTCCCAACGAAGCGAAGATCGATTCGTTGTTTTTCCGATCGATGCCGTCGCCACTGAGCGTGGCCCGCCAGGCATTTCCGGCATTCGAAGCCATCTCGCCGAGAAAACTCGAGTAAAACACCGTGCCCGAACCAGGAATGGTCGAGCCACGTCGACCGATCAGGAATTGAAACAGGCCCGGCGACCAGCCGAACAGAGCCTGGTTGTTGGTCGGATCACTCTGGAGTGGGCAGGCGAAGATCCCGTTGGAAACCCGCGTCAATTGCCCGTGCGGCGCGTTGCCGACTGACGCCGGACCCGGCGAACCTTCCCGCAACAGCTGATCGACTCCCCCCGAATCGAACCGGACCAGCGCGGTATCACTCGCGGCATCGACGCCGCCTACGTTCCTTCGGAAACCGATCGGCAGCAGCATGCGGCCGAAGGGAAAATCCTGCACCGGGCGACCGATGGTCGAAAGCACCGCGGCACCGAAAAGCCCGCCGGAGTCGCCGGTGCTCAGAGTGTCCGCGCTCGTTCCGAGAAGGTTACGAACCAAGCGGCGATTGTTCGACCGGTTCACGCCAACGCCTCGAACGGCCATCTCGTAACCCGAGACCTGGTCGTCATTGTAAAGCGGCCGCATCATCGAGTTCGCCTTCACACCGCCGCCGACATCGTCTCCGGTGATCACCGCCGCGCGCAGATCGTGATTCGTCGGATCGAGCAACCAGAGACCCCGGTTTTTTCCGGCGGGTGCGCCCCGCAAGATCGCGGTCAGCGCCGCGCCGCCATTGTCCTGGAGAACCGCCTCGCTGAAGCGCCCGAACCTGGCCGACTCCGTATCCGGCGCGAAATCTCCCAGTGCGGCGATCGTTTCCAGAGGCAACGTCGAGATGACCGGCTCGAATCGGTAAACTGCTC
>JAGRPB010000029.1 GCA_020439945.1 Verrucomicrobiia bacterium | reverse complement strand
CACCACTCCGAATCTGGGTCAAAGGTTGAACGTTCATAGAGCCTTCTACATCGGGCGGGTGAGGATTTCCTAATCTGCCTTGTTCGATACTTTTCGTTCTTCGGGTGCCGACGCGAATCGAATTGTCCAATTGATTCGCTCCCCGTTCTGTTTTTGCTCCCACCAATCCTGCCAAGGTTCTTTCTTTGGGGCCGGGCAGTCAGATTGAATTGACGCAAGCACGTAAAAGACAGTGGTCGCCCACTCCTTGTCGGCGTCGTCCATGTGATCGATAATGATTGGAATCGCTTCCAAGATTAGTTCGCGGTCAAATTCCACAGAAGTCTCTCCAGCAGCCTGATTCCTATGGTAGTGCTTGGAAAGCTTCGAAATCGCCTCCCGGACTTCGGCATCAGATCTGTTCTGAACAATTTGTTTATAAGTCTTCGTGGAATCAAATCCTGAACTTTCCGGGCTCGCCTCACTGCTAATGACGAAGACCAATAACGTGGTCAAAGTCAGCAAGTATTGGCCGATTTTTTTCATTCGAAGATCGAACAGGTAGTTTTTACATTCCGACATATTTCGGAGGATACATAGGCTTAGCGGAAAAGGATGGTCGAGGTCAAGGGGATGCGCTTCGAGACTCGCCAATCATGGGCTCTGTGGCGCCGATCGGAAATGGACCGAAGTCGTTGAACAGGTCCTGACAATCTCAATTGCCGGAAGATTGATCCTACCCTGCTGGGTCTCCGACTGAACAGGGTAGAGTCGCGGACTTGACCCTGTTGAATCCGGCGATTGGTCCGTCAGGCCTTATCGCCTCGCTTGGGGCGCATCTACAGATCCTGCGGGCGTCCGGGTTGAGGCGTGGTTGAAGCCGCCTTCGGTGCAGTCGTGACGGCTGACTCAGGTCCGGCAATCTCGCGAACGGCTTGCCAGAATTTGTTGAACCACTCCAAGATTTCGATTCAGCCGCTCACCAACTCCCGCGCCTTCGCGAGCATGGTGTCGACTTCTCCGATTTCGGAGCCGGCGCCGCGGGCCATCTCGGGTTTGCCGCCGCCTTTGCCTCCGACGATGGCGGTGAGGTCGCGAACGAGGTCGCCGGCCTTGAATCGATCGGTGAAATCGGGATGCACCAGGGCACCGAGGTGGACCTTGTCGTCGGCCACGACGGCGAGGATGGCCACGCCGGGGAACTGGCGGGCCTTGAGGCCGTTCATGGCTTCCTGGAGCAGGTCGGCATTGTCGCCGGGGATCCGGGCCACGATGGTTTTTGGAGCGTCGCCTTTTGCATTGGCGATGGCATCGTCGAGCCACTGGGCGGCGGCCTTGGCGGCGATGGCGGTGGCGGCTTTCTTGAGGCGCTTATCAGCTTCGACGCTGGCCAGCTTGAGGGCGTCGCGATGGGCGGTGAGCGCGTCGAGCCAGGCGTTCACTTCGGCGACTCCGGCGTCTCCGGATAGGTCGCAGCCTTTCTCGGCTTCGGCGGGCAGAACCGGTACCGCGACGGTGTCCACCTCCGCAGATTCGAGTTCGGCGTTGCGATCGGTGAGCTTGTTGGCCAGGTCGGCGATTTCGCTCTGCAATTGCTGAGCGGTCTCGGACACGAAGGCCACGGCGGCAGGGCCACAGACGGCTTCGACACGCCGAATGCCGGCGGCGATGGCGCCTTCGCTGCGCACCTTGAATAGGCCGATCTGGCCGGTCTTGCGGACGTGGGTGCCGCCGCAAAGTTCCATCGAATACCCATTCAACTCGCCCGATTTTCCGCCGATCTGAACGACGCGAACCTTGTCGCCATACTTGTCGCCGAAAAACTGCATCACATCGTCTCGATCCTTCACGTCGGAGTGGGGGACTTCCACCCAGCTGACTTCGTCATCGGCGGCGACGCGGGCATTCACCAGTTCCTCGATCTCGGCGATCTGCTCGGGCGTGACCGCGGTGCTGTTGAAATCGAAACGCAACCGGTCCTCGGCCACCAACGAGCCCTGCTGGGCGGCGTCGGGAGAAACGGCTTCGTGGAGGGCCCAGTGGAGCAGGTGAGTCGCGGTGTGGTGGCTCTCGATCCCGCGCCGGCGCTCGGGATCGACCTTTAGCGTCACCGTATCGGTTTCCTCGGCCGGCTTCCGTTCCAGTTGAACGACGAGCGCCTCGCCGACGCTGGTGGTGCCGATGACGGGAATGGTTTCCTCGCCCGCGACGAGAACTCCCGTGTCGCCGACCTGGCCGCCCTTCTCCACGTAGAGCGGGCTTTTCTCGACGATGGCGAAAACGCCGTCCTCGTTCTCAACCCACTCGCGCACAGCAGTTTCGATTTCGTCGCTGTCATAACCGACAAACTCCGACTTGGCGTCGGTGTCGATCTTCACCGCGTGCACTTCCTCGCCGGTCTCGCCTTCCTTTCCGGTTCCCTTGTGGGCGGCGACCAGTTTGTCCACTTCGGCGCGATCGCAGGCGAGGCTGCGCTCGTCGAGCAGGAGGTAGGTCATGTCGAGGGGGAAGCCATAGGTTTCCCAGAGTTTCACGACTGTATCGGCCGGAAAGGATTCGCCTTCGCCGAGTTTCTCGGCGGCTTCGTCGAAAAGCTTGAGCCCGCGGTCGAGCGTGCGGTTGAACTGCGCTTCCTCGGCTTCGAGTACGCTCAGCACGCGATCTTTTCGATTTTTCAGCTCGGGAAACACGTCGCCCATCTGCTCGACGAGAACCGGGAAAAGCGGAGCCAGCAGCGGCTTCTCGGCGCTGAAACCGAGGATGCGGCCGAACCGAATGGCGCGACGGAGAATGTTCCTAACGACGGAATTGCGCTCTTTAGGTCCGGGCTCAATGCCGTCAGCGATGGAAAAGCTGACCGTGCGCAGGTGATCGCCGATGACGCGGAAGGCGACATCGATCTGTTCCTGTTCGCTGAGGTGGTCGCGATGTCCACCCTTCGGCACGGTGGCGGTGTAGCTTTTTCCGCTCAGCTCGCTGAGCTTGTCGAAGATCGGCGTGAAAACGTCGGTATCGTAGTTGGAGACCAGCTTCGAGAAGTCGGTGAGACCGTTCGTGCCCTGGATGATCGAGCAAATGCGTTCGAAGCCCATCCCGGTGTCGACGTGGCAGGCGGGAAGAGGGCGAAACGAGCCGTCGGACTCGGCGTTGAACTGGATGAAGACGAGGTTCCAGACTTCGATGCAACGGGCGTCGTCGGCGTTGACGAGTGAGCCCTTGGTGTCTCCCTCGGGAGTGAGATCGACGTGGACTTCCGAGCACGGACCGCAGGGACCGGTGTCTCCCATCATCCAGAAATTGTCCTTCTTGTTACCGTTGACGATGTGGATCTTGGGATCGAGTCCGGCTTTCTCGAAGATCGCGGCCCAGAGATCGTGGGCTTCCTGATCAAACTCGGCGGGGTCACCTTCGCCCGGTTTGTAGACGGTGGCGTAAAGGCGGGACGGCGGCAGTTTCCAGACTTCAGTGAGGAGTTCCCACGCCCAGGTGATGGCTTCGGCCTTGAAGTAGTTGCCGAAGCTCCAGTTGCCGAGCATTTCGAAAAAGGTGTGGTGGTAGGTGTCGTAGCCGACATCCTCGAGATCGTTGTGTTTCCCTCCGGCGCGGATGCACTTCTGGGTGTCGGCGGCGCGGGGCGGATCGTAGGGCGCCTTTTCCGAGCCGAGGAAATAGGGCACGAACTGGTTCATTCCCGCATTGGTGAACAGCAGGTTCGGCGACGTGGGCATGAGGGATGCCGACGGCACGATGGTGTGCTGCTGCGAGTGGAAAAAATCGAGAAAGGATTGCCGAATTTCGCGGGAGGTCATGGAGCGGAAAGAGATACGCCCGGAATGGGGCGAATCAACCGGAAGGACGGGGAAGGAAACGCCCGGGTTTCGAACTCAACGGGGTAGGGGAGGTGGGGCCTAACCCTGCCGGGCCGAACCCAGGATCGCCTCGGTCATGCGGAGCGCTTCGAGGTTTGGCTTCACGTCGTGGACGCGATGCAGGGGCACGCCGAGTTCGCGAGCGAAGGAGGTGAGCGCCACGGTGGGCCAGGCGCGATCGGCGAGATCGTCGGAGTGAACGAGTTTGCCGATGAACGATTTTCTCGAGACGCCGAGGAGGAGCGGGCGTTTGGCGACGGTGAGCCGATCCAGGTTCCGGATCAGGGTGAGGTTGTGCTCCAGCGTCTTTCCGAATCCGATGCCGGGATCGAAGACGATGGCCTCGGGGGCGATGCCGGCGGCGATGGCGGTTTCGAACTGCGCTTCAAAAAAGGCGCGAACTTCCGCGACGACATCGCCGTAGTGGGGGGCTTTCTGCATCGTGCGCGGCGTGCCCTGCATGTGCATGATGACCACGCCGGCGCGGGTTTCGGCGACGGCCTGGAACATTTCGGGGTCGCCACGGAGTCCGGTGACGTCGTTGATGATGCCCGCTCCGGCAGCGACGGCGGCTCGGCCGACGGCGGCCTTGGAGGTGTCGATGGAAATGAGGGCGTCGGGCTTTTTCTCGGCGATCGCGCGGATCACGGGATCCACGCGCTCGATTTCCTCGGTCTCGGAAACTTCGGCCGCGCCGGGGCGGGTGGATTCACCGCCGACATCGATGATGGCCGCGCCTTCGTCCAGCATGGCGAGGGCGTGGGCGAGAGCGGCATCGACATTGACGAATTCGCCGCCATCGGAAAACGAATCGGGGGTGACATTGAGGATTCCCACGATCTCGCCGCGATGGGAGAGATCCAGACGATGCCGGGCGCCGCATTGCCAGAACAGGGGAGTGGTGGAATCTGGAGAATCCATTGCCGAAAAAACCTGCTCGACGCGGCCTCGGGTGGACGCAACTGAAAATGGGAAAGGCGGCTTGAGCAGGGGTGCAGCTTCGCGTAACGTTCACGCCCCGCGAAGGTCTCATCGGAACGCGCCGGGGAGGTGTTGGAGTCTGGTCGAAGTGATGATGATGAAAAGTGACAGGTGCGAAGGCGCGATCCTCGGAAGGGACGCGAAACGAATTTCCGGAATGCTCTTGGCCGTGGCGCTGGTGGCGCTGCCCATGGCCGGATTGGCGCAGCTCCATTCCGGCACAGCCGACGGAGGTACTGTGGCGGTGAAGCCAAGTGCGGCCAATGGCGCGGCGGCGAGCCCGAATACGGCGACGGTTTTCCAGGGAGCCAACCGGAATGCCGGGCTCGTCAATACGGGAGTCGATGGTTCGAAGCTCGGCTACATGGACATTCGGCAGATCGATGCGTGGGGGCGCGCCATCTACCATTCGGATGGCAGCTACACGGTGTCGACGTCTCCCAAGGCGCTGAATTCGATGATTCAGGAGACCTTCAGTCCGAATGGGGTCATTCTGCAGCGGCGGGTCATCAGCCTGGATGGACAGGGACGACCGTCGGAGGTGCTGATCTACGACGGGCGCGGGCTTTTCCGATTCCGGGGCGAAATTCTCTACGACAATCAGGGGCGCTTCCGCGAGGAACGCATCTTCGATGCGCAGAACCAGCTCATTCGTCGGCGCATTCAGAAGTACCTTCCGAATGGTCAGCCGGGCGATTTCCAGATCGTCGACGATCTTTCCAAGGTGCCGCCGGACTTGAAACTCGTGATCACCCAGCAGGACGGCTACAACGCGGAAGTGGCTCAGCGCAATCAGGACGAATTCTGGAGGCAGGCGCAGGAGAGGGAGCGCGGCAGTGCCAATTCCGACAAACCGGCGGAACCGAAAAAGGAGAAGAAGCGGGGATTCCTGCGATTCTTCGGGGGCGGAAAAGACTGAACCCGCCCCGGCCCGTTGGCGGCGTTGCATCTGATGGCCGTGCGAATTTCGCCTCTCCAGATCCTGGCATTCCTGGTTCTCGCGGCGCTGGCGGTTTCCGGCTGGGTCTATGGCCTGCGCTGGAAGCGGGTGGCGCTCGGAGATGAGCCGACGCAAATGGAGGCGCTCCTGATCGATCTGCAGGATCAATTGGATCTGATGCGGGCGGACAACGAGACGCTGGCCGAAAAGCTGCGTGAGTGTGAGCGGGCTACTTCGGAATCATCGAACCCGAGGTGACAAATCCGGGGGTTGCCGGGTTGCCGAGAAAGTTGGAAAGGATGGTGGGATTCCACCTCGCAAGCTTGCCCGGTCCGGGTTAGGATTTCCCCGGAAACGAAGGCGATCCCTTGCTGTTCCCCGCCTCTTGTCTCTGATTTTTCCCCCATGGAAACCGCCAAACAGTATTTCTTTTCCGGTCGCGTCCAGGGCGTCGGCTTTCGCTATAGCACCAAGCGCCTGGCCATGGGGTTCGATGTGGTCGGCTGGGTGCGCAATCTCGATGACGGTCGCGTTGAGATGCAGGTGATGGGCGACGAGTCGGAAGTCGAGGCGTTCGTCGAAGAGATTCACGACAGCCCGCTGGGACACCACATTCAGGAACAGGAAGAGCGACCGGTGCCGCTTCTCAATGGAGTATCGGGATTCTCGATTCGTTGATTTGAAGACAGGATTTACCGGATTTCTTGGATTTTTTTAGGCGCCAATCCCCATGAGTGTCCCCGCTGTCGAAGTTAGAAATCTCACCAAAGTTTTTCCTCTTTCGCTCAAAAAGGAATACCTCGTGGCGGTGGAGGATCTCTCCCTCACGGTCAACGCCGGCGAGGTCTACGGATTGATCGGTCCCAATGGATCGGGGAAGTCGACCACGATGAAAGTGGTGCTGGGCCTGATGGCGGCGACGACGGGATCGACCAAGGTGTTCGGCATCGAGAGTCGGGATGTCCGCAGTCGGCACCAGATCGGTTTTCTGCCGGAAAATCCCTATTTCTACAAACATCTCACCGGCCTGGAGACGCTGAAATTCTACGGGAAACTGTGCGGCTTGCGCGGCAGGGAATTGAAAGATCGGGCCGACGAAATGCTGGCGCTGGTCGATCTGGAGGGCGCGCGAAATCGTCGGCTCGGTGGCTATTCGAAGGGAATGCTGCAACGCATCGGGCTGGCGCAGGCGCTGATCCAACGGCCGAAACTGGTGGTTCTCGACGAGCCGACGGCGGGAGTCGATCCGATCGGGTCCCGGCAGATTCGCGATTTGATTTTCAAACTGAAGGAGGATGGCATCTCGGTGTTCCTTTGTTCGCACCTGCTGGAGCAGGTTCAGGAAGTCTGCGACCGGGTGGGCATCATCGCCCGGGGTCGCATGTGGCGGGAAGGTCCACTGCACGAACTGATCGCCATCGAGGATCAGACCGAGCTGGTATTGCGCGACGCGTCGCCGGAGTTGCTCGCCAAGATCGGGAGATTGATCGAATCGGAAGGCGGCGGCGCGGAATTGATGCGGAGCGGGCACCCGCGAACCACGCTGGAGCGGCTGTTCCTCGACATCGTTCGCGAAAGCCAGGAGGCGAAGGTGAAGGAAGATCGCGAAAAAGCGGCCGCCGCCGAATCGTCGAAAAAATAACGACCGTCCCGACCATGAGTGAATCCCAAGTCTCCTCCGCCGAATCGCCCGCAATCCCGCGTGTGCCGGTGTTTTCCCCGGGCCGCATCTGGGTGCTCACGACCAGCACGTTCACGCAGCTGGTTCGGATGAAGACCTTCTATTTCCTGATCGTCTTCGCCATTCTCGTGGCGGGTGCCAGCAACCTGAATCTGCTTTACACCTCGGCGCAGAAGCTTCGCATGCTGAAGGATGCCTCTTTCGGAGCAATGTCGATTTTCTCGTGGCTGTTCGCCATTGCGGCCACGGCGGTGCTGATTCCGCGCGATCTCGAAGATCGCACCCTCTACACCATTCTCGCCAAGCCCGTGCCGCGACTGGAGTATCTGTTGGGCAAACTGTTCGGCGTGTTGCTGACCATCGGCGTGGCGCTGGTGGTGATGCAGATCCTGTTCACCGGTTTTCTCTTCTTCCGCGAAGTGACGGTGCTCGCCGAAGAAAGACAATCCCTCGAGGCCCAGGGAATGTCGGCCGAGGACATTCGGGCTCAACTCGAACTGGTTCGCGCGCAGGGGGTGCAGTGGCAGCTGATCTACGCCTTGATCGCCATTTTTCTGAAAGCCTCCGTCGTCGCGGCGGTGACCATGCTGGTGTCCACGTTCGCTTCGAGCACGCTGTTCACCATGATCGTCGCCACCATTGTTTTCGTGGTCGGCCACTTCCACAAACTGGCGGCCGGCTATTGGATGCACGAACTCAGCGGCAGTCTCGTCGCCAAGCTGGTGGTGAAGCCGATCGTGATGATCATCCCGGATTTCCGGGTCTTCAACGTGACCGAGAATATCGTTGGCGGCACGCCGGTGGATGCCGGCACCATGCTGACATTGGCCGGCCTGGCGCTTCTCTACGTGGCGGTGTATTCCGCCGTCGCACTCTATCTGTTTATCGACAAGGAATTCTGATCGGAACCGTATCCGCTTCAATGAAACTCGGACGCATCGCTCGAAAGACCATCGGCGCGCTCGCGATTCTGCTGGTTTTCGGACTGGTAAAAGCGCCGCTGGAGAACGGGATGACGCGCCGATACGTCGAAAGCGGCCTCATTGCGGAAGTGGCGGCGACCGAGTTGTCCAGTGCCGTGGGACAATCGACGATGCTCGCTGTCCTGGGGGGACTGCGTCCGCTGGTGGCGATTTACACCACGCTTCACGCTTTCGATGCGTGGTCGTTTCGCGAATGGGACACGGTCGAGCGCGACTACCGGCTCATCACTACCATGATGCCAGAGGACATCGACTCCTGGGTGACCGGTTCCTGGCACATGGCCTACAACGCGTCGGCTTCGGCGCGCTATGACGACCCCTCGGTTCCCGAGGCGGTGGCCGAAAAAAACGGTCGAGACTGGATGTTGAAAGGCGTGGCCTTCATCAAGAAAGGCATCCAGCAGAATCCCGAATCCGCGAAACTCCACGAAGAACTGGCGCGAATCTACTGGAAGGACAAGCTGGACGAACCCTGTCTCGCGGCCGAGGAATACCAGGAATCTCTCAAGCTTGGGCCCACCAAGACCTTCATCCGGCGCTTCTACGGCTATTTCCTCTCCAAATGCCCGGGACACGAGCGGGAGGCCTACGATTACCTGATGGACCTGTATCGAGAGGGGAAAAAACAGCGTTTGCCCTCGCTGATCTCGCGGATCAAGGCGATGGAAGAGGCGTTGAAGATCCCTCAAGCCGAGCGTATTCCCGACCCCGATCCGGACCGCGAGATCCGAAAGGAATATCCGAATGCCCAGCTCCCCTTTGACTAAATGCACGGCGGCGAAGATTGCGGAAAGCCTCAAGTGTGCTTTCTTTGCCGCTTGCCCGAATTCGGGCACAAAGACTTGCCATCGGTTCCGGATTTAGGTCGACTCTCTTGATTGAAGGATACCTGAAGGCGGTCAATTCGCCCCCTGACTCGTCGAGCGGATGAAATACGCGATTTTCGGAGACATTCACGCCAACCTCGAGGCCCTCGAGGCGGTGATGCTCGACGCTGCCGACAATGACTGCACCGACTTCGTCTGCATCGGTGACATCGTCGGCTACAACGCGAACCCGACCGAGTGCCTGGGCCTGGTTCGCGATCTCGGCTGCCCGGTGGTGAAGGGTAATCATGACGAGGAAGCCGCCCTCGACACTCCGCTGGAGGGGCTCAATCCGCTCGCCAAGCACGCGCTCGAGTGGACTCGCGCCAGCCTTTCGCCCGAAGATCGCGAGTGGCTCGCCAATCTCAAGCTGGTCCGGCAGGTGCGCGATTTCACCATCGTGCACGCCACGCTCGATACGCCCGGCAACTGGGGCTACGTGACCAACAAGTTCGACGCCATGGCGAGCTTCAGCTACCAGTTCACGCCGGTCTGTTTCTACGGCCACACCCACACGCCACGGATTTACATCAAGGGCGGTTCGGTCGAAGCGCTCGAAGAAATGGAGACGAAAATCGCGCTGGGTAAAAAGTATTTCATCAACGTCGGCAGCACCGGCCAGCCACGCGACGGCGACTGGCGGTCATCCTACGCCATCTACGACGTGGAAAACCAGCACGTGCAGATCCGGCGTCTCGAATACGACATCGCCACCGCGCAGCAGAAGATCATCGAGGCCGGTCTGCCGGAAATGCTGGCAAACCGGTTGGCGGTGGGAAAGTAAGAACCGCTCTCAGCGTCCCGGGCGGACTTTCCTCTCCTGCGATGCCGGAATCCCAATCACCCTGCGAACTCGATCGGGCACGCCGCGTCCTGGTGATCAAGCCCAGTTCGCTTGGCGACGTCATCCACACCCTGCCGGCGGTCACGATGCTGCATCGGCACCGGCCGGACCTGGAGATCGACTGGCTGGTGAACACGGAGTGGTCGCCGCTCCTGGCGGGAAATCCCGCCTTGAGTCGCGTCATTCCCATGCCCCGACGCCAATGGCGAGGCTGGCGCGATCTGCCGAAAGCGCGTCGATGGGCTAAAGATACGCTTGGCTCTCTGCAACCCGACCTGGTTCTCGACTTCCAGGGTCTGCTGCGAAGTGCCCTGCTGGCGAAGGCGTCGCACGCCAAAGGCATCGTCGGATTTCGCCGCGCCCGCGAGGGAGCTTCGCTCTTTTACGACAAAAAAGTGGAAATCGACGCCTGGGACAGCACGCATGCCGTCGATCGCTACCTGACCATGGTCGGCTCCGTCGGCGTGCCCGTCGATCCGACACCGGGCGCGGATGCTTCGGAACTGTTTCCGCTTCCGCCGGGAGATCCGATCGAACTGCCGGATGAATTCGCCGACCGGCCCTTTCTCCTCCTTCATCCTTTTTCCCGGGGGCGGGGCAAGTCGATGAACTTCCGGGAGACCGCCGACTTCTGCCGGGAATTTCATCGAGCGTCCGGGCTTCCCGTGATCCTCGTCGGAGCGGGAGTGCCGTGGAATTCGGCGGCCGCGGAATTGCCGGAAGGCGTCCTCGATCTGCTCGATCAAACGTCGCTCACCCAACTCATCTGGCTGATGCGGCGCGCGCGATTCATCGTCAGTGTCGATTCCGGACCCATGCACCTGGCCGCGGCGCTGACGGGCGAACTCCTTTCCCTCCACACCTGGACGGATCCGCTGATGGTCGGTCCGTGGCGAAAGGACGCCTGGGTCTGGCGAGGCGATTTCCTCGGCCGGGTGGGGGAGGTGCGGCCCGGTCAGCTTCCCGAGAATCGAAAGGATCGCGATCGTTTCGACGGCGGTATCGTCACTCCTGAAAACATCAAGCGGCTCGCCACGTTCGTGGCGAACCGCTCGAATGAATGACTGGGTGGGTCAGGCGTAAGAGACTGGCGGAGCGTTCAGCTCTGCAACTCGGGTAGCAGCTTGGCGACCCGTTCTTTCAGTTCCTTGCCGGGCTTGAACTTCACAACAGCCCGGGCCGGAATGGGTACCGCGGCTTCGGGTTTGTTCGGGTTGCGTCCGACTTTCGGCTTGGTTTGACGGACCTGAAAGGCGCCAAAATTTCGGAGCACCACTTCATCGTTCTTGGCGAGATTGCTGGTAATCTCCTCGATGAAATGCTGCACAACGTCGAACACCTGCTGTTGAGTCATGCCGGTTTCGTTGCTGATCTTCACGACCAGATCGCGTTTGGTGATTGTGGCCATAGCAGTTGGTTGGTTGGTGGGTGGCTCGCAGATGTGAAAAGTCCGGTTCCTCCAGAGTTCTTTAATTCACCGCTGATAGTCAGCAGATTCCGAGCCAGATAGTACGGTTCCTGACTAACGTCACCGGGTTCCAGGAACGTGCAACCGGTTCTTTGTGAAGGAATCGGCGCGTGCAAAGTTTCTTAGTCGAAATCTGAAAGAATTTCTGCGGCGGTCTTGAAATGCATCTTTGCCACCTTGGCGAGTCCCTCAGCGCCATGGTTTTTCGCGATTTCGCGGCCTCTTGCCTTCACCTGGGCCGACGCTCCTTTCGGCAAATCGAGTCCCAGCTTCTCCTTCGCCTCGCGCAACCAGTCGATGAATGACTCTCGCGCCAGGATCGAGGCCGCCGCCACCGCCACGTCGCTCTCCGCTTTGGTTCGCTGCTGCAGTTGAATGCCGCGCCCTTTTTCCATCAGGGCCCGCTGCAGTTCCCTCGGGTTGGCGAACTGATCGCTCAACGCGCGCGGACAATCGCTCCGTTTTTCGAGCAAACTCTCGATGATCAGCGCGTGTCCCCACGCCAGCAAGCGGTTGAGGTTACGGAACTTGCCGTAAAGCTCGTTGTAACGCGTCGGACCGATCCGAACCACCTGTGTGACAATGCCCGGCGTGTCGCGAATGATCTCTGCCAGCGACCGGATCCGCGCGTCCGAGGTGACTTTCTTGCTGTCAGTCACACCCGCGTCGATCAGAGTCCGGGCGATGTCGGCATCCGTGTAGACACCCGCGATGACCAGCGGTCCGAAAAAGTCGCCTTTCCCGCTCTCATCGATCCCGAAATGCGGCTGAAACATCTCCGGTTGGTGGATCTCCTCGTAGCCAACCTTCGCCTCGCCCAGAATCTCCGGTTCCAGCGTGAATTTCACGAATTCCTCCGTTTCCCTACCCTGCACCAGCACCTTCGGGCCCTTTTCGTAGACGGTGACGTTGAGCTTGCCCTTTTTTGCCGAGAAAAGGGCGTAGGGCTTGTCGGAAAACTCGAAATCGCGCGCCTCGAGCGTTTCTCGCAGTTGCCGGGCCTGCAATTCGCCGATCGGTGCCGTATAGCTGTTGAGCGGTTTCGCCATAAATGGGGTGACCGCATTCTTCCCCTGACATTCCCCAAAAATCCAAGAAATTCCGGCCCCGGATGACCGACAAACCCGTCCAGACCCGCGATCCTCTCGTCGAAAGCGCCGATTTTCAGCGCGCCCTGATTGATTGGTTCGTGGCCGACGGGCGCGACTATCCCTGGCGCCGCACCGCCGATCCCTACGCGATTCTCGTCTCGGAGCTCATGCTTCAGCAGACCCAGATCGCGACCGTGCTGGAGCGCCGTTACTTCGAGCGCTGGCTGGAACGCTTTCCCGATGTCGCCGCGCTCGCCGACGCGCCCGAGACTGATGTGTTGAAGCAGTGGGAAGGGCTCGGCTACTACAACCGGGCTCGCAATCTCCAGAAAGCGGCCCAGGTCGTGGTCGGGGAACACGGCGGCGAATTTCCTGATTCGCTGGAGAAAATCCACGCCCTGCCTGGAGTCGGTCGCTACACCGCCGGCGCGGTGATGAGTTTTGCCTTCGATCGGCCCGCGCCGATCGTCGATGGCAATGTCGCCCGGGTTTTTGCGCGTTTGTTTGATTGGCGCGACGCGATCGAAATCACCGTCTCGCAGAAACAACTCTGGTCGTGGGCCGAGGCGCTGTTGCCGGAGAAAAGCGTTCGGGAATACAACTCGGCGCTGATGGAGCTCGGACAGAGAGTCTGCACGAAGAGCGCGCCCGACTGCCATGAATGCCCCGTCGCGAGTTTCTGCGTCACGCGATCGCCCGAGTCGTTGCCGAGAAAAAAAGCGGCGCGTGAAACCGTCCACGTCATCGAGCACGCGCTCTTCGCGGTTTCCGAAAATCGCATTCTTCTCGAGCAGGAAAGCGGCAGCCGCCGCAAAGGTCTCTGGCGTCTTCCTTTGCTTTCGGAAAGTCTCGCTGTCGGGTTGCCCGTCCTTCTGAAAACTCGCTACGCCATCACCCATCACCGCGTCGACCTGATCGTGCACCAGGCCGAGACCCAACAGGGTAAGGTCGTGGACCCAACCCTGTTGAATGACTGGCCGACTCGTCAATGGATCGACCTGGAAACCGAATACGAGGCGATCGCGATGCCGTCGCCGTTCCGGAAAGCCGTCGACCGGGTCCTGGCGATGAAACGCGAGGCGGAGCAGTTCCGGTTGAGCTGACTGGCGGACTGGCGGACCGGCGTTTCCGTGGTTTATTGCCGCCCTCACCATGAGCGAAACTCAGACTCCAGAATCGCCCACCCTTCCCGACGAGAGCGGTCATTTCGGCACCTTCGGCGGACGCTTCGTCCCCGAGACGCTGGTCGCCGCGCTCGACGAACTGACGGCCGAGTATCACAAGGCCAAGGAAGATCCCGAGTTCCAGGCGGAACTCGACCGCCTGCTCAACGAGTATGTCGGTCGACCGACGCCGCTGTATTTTGCGGAGCGATGGACCGAGCGCCTCGGCGGCGCCCGCATTTACCTGAAGCGCGAGGATTTGCTCCACACCGGCGCCCACAAGATCAACAACGCCCTCGGTCAGATCCTGCTCGCGCGGCGGCTCGGAAAGAAACGAATCATTGCCGAGACCGGTGCCGGTCAGCACGGCGTGGCCACCGCCACCGTGGCGGCGCGTTTTGGCCTCGAATGCGTTGTATACATGGGTGCCGTCGACATGGAGCGGCAGCATCTCAATGTCGTTCGGATGCGTCTGCTCGGCGCGGAAGTGCGCGGCGTGGAAGCGGGCCAGCGGACGCTCAAGGAAGCCGTCAACGAAGCGCTGCGTGATTGGGTCACGAACGTGCGCACGACGCACTACATTCTCGGCAGCGCCCTTGGGCCGCATCCGTATCCCATGATGGTGCGCGATTTCCACCGCGTGATTGGTCAGGAAGCCCGCCGGCAGATTCTCGAGCGCGAAGAGAAATTGCCGGACTTGCTCGTTGCTTGCGTCGGCGGCGGCAGCAATTCGATCGGCCTGTTTCATCCTTTCCTTGGCGATGACGGCGTGAAAATGACGGGCGTCGAAGCCGGCGGCCACGGCATTCGTCACGGCGAACACGCGGCCCGTTTCCAAGGCGGCAAACTCGGCGTTCTTCAGGGAACGAAGACGTGGCTCCTCGCCGATGACGATGGCCAGATCGAGCTGACGCATTCCGTGTCGGCCGGTCTCGACTACGCCGCCGTCGGTCCCGAGCACGCCTTTCTCCAGAGCGAAGGTCGCGTGACCTACAATTACGCCACCGATGACGAGGCCCTGGCCGCCTTCCGCGAACTCTGCGAATGCGAAGGAATCATTCCCGCGCTCGAAAGCAGCCACGCTCTCGCCGAAGTCCGCAAGGTCGCGCCGACCATGGACAAGGACCAGATCATCGTGGTGAACCTCTCCGGTCGCGGTGACAAGGACGTGGAGCAGGCCTCGCGATTCCTGCTGGATGGGGAGACTCCCTAAGAGCGGATTCCTTTCCCCAAGCCAAAACCCCTGCTGCCGGCTCGAATGGAGTGCGGCGCAGGGGCTTGGTTTGTTTGGAGGTCGGGAGTTTTTTGTGAATAGATTATTCTTTCCGGAACACCATCACGCGGCGGTCGAGCGCACGGAGGCTTTCGGGAGCGTCGGCGGGATATTCGGCCTCGGTTTCGCCATAACCAACCGGGATGAGTCGGTCGGGTGAGACGCCGAGATTCACGAGATCGCGGGCGATGCGTTCGGCGCGTTCCTGAGAAAGCTCGAGGTTGGCGTCATAGCTACCCTCGGCGGAGGCGTGACCCTCGATGACGAACTGCGCCTCGCCGAGTTCGGGTGCGGTCATCGCTTCGGCCATGTCGACCACGAGATCGTAGGAGTAGGCGTCGGCGAGATCGGTCGATCCCTGTACGAAGAGGATGTCGTCCTGAGAAATCGCTGAATTCGGGTCCACGCTGTAGGACACGGCGTAGGCATCGTCGTCGCGATAAGTGGGAGGAATCTGGTCGTAGTAGCCATCGGGACCGCCATCCAGATACTCGGACCGATAGGGGCTGTCATAGACCCGGGTCACGTCGACGTAGTTGAGTGAGTTCGACGCGAGGAGGATGGCGGGAATGGCGCTGCGGCTGGCGTACCAGACCACACGGCGGTTTCCGTCGAAGTAATGGGGATGATGGTGGTGGTGATCGTCGTGGTCCCAGTCGCGTTCATGATCGTGGTGGAACCGGTCGTCGTCGCGCCAGTCGCGGTCATGTGAGTCGAAATCGCGACGGAAAGCAGGCGGTGCCTGGTCGAGCGTGGCCCGGCCGTTCAGCCGCTGGACGAGGTAGTTCACAGTGTCGCGGCGTTCCTGATCGCTGCGCCCGACCTGGGAGGCGGGCAGACGATCGCGCTGCGCATCGAAGTGGCCGTGGCCCGGCCCATGATCGCGGTCGTGGTCGTGGTCCCGATCGAAGTCCCGGCCATGATCGTCGTTGCCGGTCAGTCGCGATGTGATAGCGCCAGCGGCGGCTCCGCCGAGAATCGAGGAAATGAGGTGCTTGGCATCCTTGCTGTCGTGGATTTCGCTGGCACGCCTTTCGTCCGACTCCCGATTGCGGCGTCCGTGATCCTGGAGCGTTTCCCGAGTTCGTTCCGTTATGGCCTCGGTCGGTTTCGGACGATCGGGGACATTGCGGGCGACCGTGTTGTGGTCGTGATGGTCATTGCCAGCGTTCCGGTTTTCCGTCGGTGGCACGGAGCGGACGGGTTTGGTGTCGATCATTCCTTTCGCCAATCCGGTCGGTTTGCCGTTGCCGGTGGTTCTTTGAGGTTTCGACTCGTGTGGAGTGGTCGCGCCGTTTCGGACAGGCGGATTTGGCTGGCGATGGGCTTCGGAAGCCAAGCGGCGCCGTTCGGCCATTTGTTGTTTGGCTTCTTCCACGGTGCGGGCGTGTTCGCGAGCGGCTTCCGCTTTTTTCTCAGCCTCCCTGCGGCTGTTGGCCTCCGCTATGCGCTGCCTCTCTTCGGCCTGACGCCTCTGTTCGACCAGGCGTTGGCGGGCCGACGCTTCCGCTGGCGCCGGCTTTTTCTCTGCCGCCGGTTTTTGCGGGTGCTGAGTGGGTCTTGCGTGGTGTTCTTCGGAAGCGGTCATGCGCCCATGGGCATCGTGGTCAGGCTTGCCTTTGTTCTCGGGGCGGGCCGGCTCTCGCGCGGTGCGGGCCGCGGCCGCCATCCGTTGTTCACGAGCCGCCGCTTCCGCCTTGGCACGAGCGGCAGCAGTCGCCTTGGCTTTGGCGGCGGCCTCTGCCCTGGCGCGGGCTGCGGCCGCTTCTTTCTCACGGTTGGCTTGTGCCACCTGACTTTGTCCGGTCTTTTTTACTTCCGCGGGCTTCTGTTGTCCCCGGTTTTGAGCGGTGTTTGCCGGTGGAGCGGACTTTTTCTGCTGCGAGTGCTCGACCTGCCGGTGACGCTGTTCCGCCTGTTGCTGAACCTGACGGGCGCGTTGCTGGAGATTTTCGCGAGCTTTCTCGACGTGCTCCTGCGATGGATGGCGATCGTCGTGTTTGTCTTTGTCCTTTTTCCCCTGGGGCAGACCGATCTGCGGAACCAGGAGACTGGCGGCGAGGATGAAGGGAAGTTTTTTCATGGTGCTGGAGGAATGACGATTCAGCTCTTCCTTTCATGCATTTCCCCTGCCACAAGATTCGAGGTGTGCTTAAATCGTTTAAAATGAGCGATTTGTGATGGGGTTGGTGACGGAGCGAGATCTCGAGAAGTGCGTCGCCCATGCGGAATGCCTTCCCTGAGATTGCGAATTCTGTGATTCGATCCCGTCAATCCTCCCGCTGAAAGATCGCAGGATTTGCGGAGTCATTCGGGAGCGGGTGGGGGAGTTTGCGGGCAACTTCGTCACTGGAAATGTCATGAAACCGCCCGGCTTTGGTTCCCTCGATCTCGCAAAAAGTCCCTTCATTCTTTTTTGGGAAATCACCCGCGCCTGCGCGTTGGCCTGTCGCCATTGCCGGGCCACAGCGATGCCGAAGATGGACCCCGACCAGTTGAGTCACGAGGAATCGCTCCGGCTGCTCGACGAAATCGCCCGCCTCGCGCCCCAGATGCTCGTGCTCACCGGTGGCGATCCGATGATGCGTTCCGACTTGATCGACCTGATCCGCTACGCCAGCGGCACCTGTGGTATCCACACTTCGCTCAGTCCCTCGGCCACGCCTCTGCTGTTGCGGACCGATTTTCACGCTCTGAAAGAGGCGGGAGTCCAACGGATGTCGCTAAGTCTCGATGGGGCCAATCGCCCTTCGCATGACGATTTCCGCGGCGTCTCCCACACTTTCGATCGCACCCTCACGGCGGTGGATATGGCGCATGATGCCGGGATTCCCGTCCAGATCAACACCACGATCCACCAGGGAAATATCCACGAACTCGAGGACTTCGCCGACCTCATGTATCAGCTGCGTCCCGCCATGTGGAGCGTCTTCCTGATTGTGCCCACGGGACGCGCGGGATTGGAGGATCTGCCCGATGCCGAGGAAGTCGAGATCATGCTGGAGCGCCTCTATCAAATCGCGAAAGACGCGCCATTCGACGTGAAGACGACCGAGGGACACCACTATCGTCGCGTCGTGGTTCAGCACGAACGCAGTGCGGGGCGGGTGACTCGCCGTGCTCCCCCCGGAATTCGCGACGGTCGCGGTGTGGCCTTCATTTCCCACACCGGCGACATCTCACCGAGCGGATTCCTTCCCGTCGTGGCTGGAAACGTCCGCGAGGATTCGCTGTGTGACGTTTACCGGAATCACCCGTTGTTCGTGAATCTTCGCGATCACGATCTGCTGAAAGGCAAATGCGGTGGCTGCGAATTTCGCACGCTGTGCGGCGGATCGCGTTCCCGGGCCCTGTCGGTTTACGGCGATGTGTTTGCCCAGGACCCGCTCTGTGCCTACCAGCCTACCGGAAACGCGGTGTCTTCGATGAACTGATGAATTGCCCTGTCATTTTGCGATCGGTTGTCTCAGAATCGGCGCACCATGGCACACGATACCTTTGAAGTCGGCGACCTGACCGCGGTTATCGGCGATAACGCGTCGGACGAAATCTCCTCCCATCGCGCCGGATACAACGGTCTCTGGTCGCTGACTCATCGCGCCGGCGATCGCAGTTTCTTCGTGCCTGGGATCGCCGGTCTGAATCTCGAGCACATCATCAGTGGCGATGGGGAGGCGGATCGCGATGTCTTTTTCGAACCCCGGCGGTCGCCGATGACTTTCACGCGGCCCGACGAAAACGTGGCGGAACTCTACCAGCCTCCCACGCACACGACCTACCTCGAAAGCTGGACCCGATTCGAACTGGTGGCGCCGCACTATGTCGACCTGAGTTTTCGTTGCCGGGCCACGCAGCATGTTTTCACCCACGACTACATCGGCCTTTTCTGGGCGAGCTACATGAACGCACCCGCCGACAAGAGCCTCTACTTTCGCGGCGGAATGCTGGGGCGGGGCCAACCCAACTACTGGCAGCAGCTCTGTAGTCCGGCGCACAATCGGGACAGCACCGCGCGTCATCGCGATGATGACTTCGAAATGACCTTTGCCGAAGACGCGCCTGACGCGCTTTACAAGAACTTCTCGCCGCTCCGTTTCGATGTCCCGTTTTTCTACGGAAACTTCGATGACTTCACGGTGGCCTACCTCTTTGACCGAAGCGATGGCATTCGCTTTACCCAGTCCCCTTCCGGAGGCGGCGCCAACGCCGAACGCGAAACCACCAATCCGGCCTGGGATTTCCAGTTCCTGATTCCCGACTACGAAATCGCCAAAGAGTACGAATTCAGGATGCGCGCCGTCTTTCGTCCAAAATGCTCGCGTGAAGAGATCGATCGCGAATTCAAGGAGTGGCGAAAGTCACTTGAGGCGTGACCGTGGTTCACACCGGCAGAGTCAGGTCGAGGTACATCAGCTTCACCCGGATTCCCCCGGTCACGATAAACTCGATTTCGTTCTCGCCTTTCCGGATCAGTGGACGGGGAACTCGGAAGCAGACGAATTCTTCCGGTTCGCCGAGCCAGACATCGTAGGGATGATCGATCGGCTTGGCCACGAAAGGCGTAGCCTGAAGCGACTGACCGTTGAGCCTCACTTCGATGGTGCGATCGGAAATGTCTTCGGGCGAACGGAATCGCAGCAGGCCATCCTTCACCTGATGGGCGGTTGGTGAGCAGAGCAGTGAAAAACGATGGGGCGCGTTTTTCTGAATCAAGGCCGGCAAGGGCTTGTCGTCGCCGAGCACAGGGTCCCTGCGGCCTTCGCTGAGAAAATACCAATGACCCTGACGGGCCACGAAATCGCGATCGGCGACTTTCGCGAGGACGTGGAAAGGCGGCTCGTGAAAGGGTCCGAGATCGGGCAGACTGTGCTCGCGGTAGTAGGCGAAATTGAAAAAACTCACCCCGGTGGCGCCCTGTTCGTAGGCGAGGTGGGCGGTGGTGTAGAACTGCTCGTCGGTGGTCCGCAGGTAGGGTTGAGTGCCGCTTCCCGAGATCGCTTTGCCGGTCAGCGTGGTGTGCGTCATCTCCGCATAGACTGAGGTTTTCGCGGGCACGATCTGGCGGATGCGGGCGACGGCGTCGTCCTGCCGGGTGAAGTAGGAATACGAGAGATTCACGAAATCGATTCCCGCTTCTTTCGCCATTGCCGCAAGATCGATGCCCTGGTCGGGGTGGATGTCCAACAAGGCCGGCACCCGCACGCCCAGCCAGCGCCGTTTTCCGGCGAAGGTCTTCCGATCGACGGCGCGACGCATGCGTTTCACGAAGGCAGTGGTGATCTCCCGGCGTTCGTCCTCGGTCGTGTGCTGCGGTGAAAACCTCACCCAATGACGCAGGAAATCCAGCTCCAGGCCGGCGAACTCGTGGCTGTCGCAGAGTTCCTCGATCATGGCCGCCTTGTGATCGCGTACCTCGGGGAAGCGCCAGTCGAAGACGGACTCGTCCCAGTTGTGAACGTCATCGCCGATGCGGTAGTCATCGAGGTGTTCCCAGTAGAACCGCGACATCGATGGGTCGGGTTTTCCCTTCTTCAGCGCGTCGGCCAGCTTGCGGGTGTGGTGACCGTCATTCAGCCGGATGGACACGAAAGGCAGGATGCTGTCCTTTCCACATTCGTCCGTCAGCGTGCGGACGAGATCGCCGCCTTCGAGGAGATAGCGCCCGACGGCATTCGGTTTGTCGATACCGTGCGATTTGAGAAACACCTCGTAGTGTTCCTTAGGCGAATAGAGTTTCGATTCCCACCACGGGATCCAGCCGAGACCCGGTTGAAGCACATGGACGTCCGCGCCTTCGGCCTCGCGAATGGTCTGACGCAAATGCTCGTCGGTGAGGCCATCCTTCTTGTCGCGCCACGGGCTGACGCAGGACATGATGTTGGTGGTGTCGTTCGAGTAGAGCACCTTTGGCGGCGGGACCAAAGAGGGTTCGGTCGCGGACCCAACAGGGTTGAATGCCCAGGCCGCTCCCGCACCGGTCGCGGCCTTCAGAATCGAACGTCGCTTCATGTCAGGCGTAGGGATCGATTTTGATCTTGAGCTTCGCCGGGAGCGGATCGGGATCGAGGTTGGCGACGGCGACGCCGGAATCCTTCGCCTCGGCGGCCGCGAGACCGGCGATCTGGCCGGTGGTCATCCAGAGTGGTTCCATCCGCAGCACCGACATGGCGATGTGGGTGCTGGAGAGCGCCACGGGAACGAGAAGGTTTTCGAGTTTCTCGGGAAGCATGGCGCCGTAGGGAACCTGGCCGGGTTGGGCGGGACCGAAGGCTTTCTTGGGATACCAGAGCACGCCCTCCATCCAGCCATCGACCGCGAAGCGTCGATCGTGGCACGGATGAACATCGAAGGAATGCTCGCCGATGGCGATGGGGTGTTCGATCTTCGGGGTGCGTCCGGTTTTTGGATCGACGATGAAATTATGCTGAGTCACGCGGGCGCGCCCATCGATGCGCCGTCCCTGGCGCACGTAGATCTGCCATGGCCAGTGATCGTTGTCGGTGAACTCGTCGGCGTGGCGTCCGGCTTTTTTCCAGAGGGCGCGAATGTCGTCGGGAACGCGGGGATCGTTCTGCAAAAACCAGGCGTAGCTGGCGGCGTGATCGACGTGGAATTTCTCGAGCCGCTCGCGGTGATGGCGCTCGGCTTCGGGCCAGGTCCAGCTGATGCCGGGACAGTTGATGCTGGTCAGGCGATCGATGGAACCATTGAGCTGATATTTCCGGCGGGCCAGTTTCGAGCCGAGACTGCATCGTTTCACCCGGCCCGAGGAAAAGTCGTCGAGCAGGGGCAGCAGGTCGGGCAGGTGTTGTTCGTAGGTGTCCGGTTTCTCCAGCGGAACCAGCTTTTCAGGATCGTCGGTGAAAATGGATCGCGCGCAGAAGGCCTGGATGGCGGGCGATGGTTCGCCGGTGTCCGGCGTCTGGATCTGCTCGCCGGTTTTCCAGTTCATGTAGTGGATGCCGGCGAGTGATTCACCCAGTTCGTCTCGCCCTTCGCGGCCGACGCGATACGGCACTCCCGCGGCGGCGGCGAGATCCCCCTCGTAGGTGCCGTCGATGAAAGTGTTCGCGGTCAGTCTGATTTCTTCGCCAGCAGGAGTCTGAAGAACGACCTCGTTGACGCGACCGTCGGCCGTCTCAGCGGAAACGAGATGGTGAGCGCGGAGGAAAGTGAGGCGTTCGCTTTCGGCTTCGAGCAGGCGCTCGAACACGCGCTCGGCGACGGACGGTTCGTAGAACCAGCCATCGTGGATCAGCGGCCATTCGGGCGAATTCTCACCCAATTCACGCCGGTAGTCTTCCCGGACACGGTCGATGAATTCGATCACCAGCCCGCCGAACATTTCCCGCCGGACGGCGTCGGTGGTGCAGAGTCCGCTGGCGGTCATGCCGCCCGGATGCCGCTTCGGACAGGCCATGACGACACGACAACCTTCGCGCGCCGCCTGGATGGCGGCCGCCAGTCCTCCGGGAGTGGAGCCATAGACGAAGGCGTCGCATTCGAGGCGCTGAGCGGCATTTTCTTTGGCAGTCGCCGCCCGGCTCGTCGCGGCGGCGAGAATGAGACTGGCGCTCGTGGCCACGGTTTGTTGGAGAAAGTCGCGTCGTTCCATCATTGATCGGAAAAACGCAGGCTATCAGCCACCGCAAACCCGGTAAAGGACACGAACACGCGGCTGGGAATCCGCGCTCATGATCGGGGAACGGATTCCTTCTTCAGGCGCGTCGTCCAATCGGAGTGCTCGGTCTTGTAGCGCTGAAAGGCTTCGTATTCCGCTTTGTCGATCGTGCCGCTTTCGTCCGAATCAATTTTTGGAAAAAGCCATTCCCAACCGGACTTTCCGGCATCCCACTCGACCTGGGAAATGGCCTGATTTCTATCGTTGTCACATCGATCGAGGAGTCGCTGGAAGGATAGAGCCCCGTCATTCGTGCCGGCGCTCGATTGATCTTTTTTGGGATCCCAGATCAACTTCTGTCCGGCGGCCTCGAGCGCCTGGTGAAGGCGTTTTGGATCGATCCTCTGAACCGAAACGCCTTCGTCCAGAGCCTGGCAGGCGGCGATGCCGGCCGATTCGCCGCACATCATGAATACCGGTTCCATACGAGCGGAGGCATAACCGAGGTGCGAAGCGGAAAAGCAGACCGGGACCAGCAGGTTCCCGCATTCTTCGGATTTTGGCGTGATGGCGCGGTAGGGAATGGGGTAGGGGACGTTGGTCGGGCCTTTGCCGCCACCGATGAACATCTTGCCCTCGATGCCGACCCAAGTATTGCCCTCGGCGTCGCGTCCCCAGATGCGGCGGGCCGGGTAGGTGTCGATCCCGTATTGGGCCAGCCCGATCGGGTCATCGACTTCGGTGCGGTTGTAGACATCGTCGGCGGTAATGGTGTAGCGACCTTCCATGCGGCGAGAAACGCGGATGTAGAGTTGGTGCGGCCAGCCGCCGGTCTCCGGGTGAATGCGACCATCGAGTCCAAGCGCGGCGACCTCTTTCCGGTAGCTCTCAGGAACACGCGGGTCGGTGCTCATGAAGGTGTGCAGGCCGCGCAGGTAATCCTGGTGGGCTTTCCAAACGTCCGCTTTTTCCGCGTAATCGCCGGAAGCGTATCGCTGACTGATGCCGAGCGGCGCCATCGAGAACAGGGAAGATCGCTGGTAGTTCCACTCGCCCGAATTCTTCCAACCGGGATAGATGCCGACCAGTTTCTTTTTCAAATCTCCGGCGTCGGCGGTGGTTTGAGTCAGGTATTCGACATAGCGACCGACCAGCTCAAAGTCTTTGGGATCGTAGTCATCCGGCGCGGTGATCGGGACGCGGAAATCGGGATTGGCGGTGGTGTAATAGCGGTAGTTGTAAGCCTGCGTGTAGCCATCGGCGGCCCCGACGGGCTTGCCATGATCGTCCTCGACCCATTTCAGGAGACCGCTCTCGGGATGGCCGGGTTCGACGAACGGATCGATCGGCGCGATCTCCATCGGTTCGCGGACGCCGGCGAGTTCCTCGCCGTATTCGCCGGTGCTTTCCCGACCGACGCGATAAGACACCCCTGCGGCGGCCATCAGGTCTCCTTCATAGCTGGCATCGATGAAAACTCCCGCGCTGACCCGGAGGTGATTCACGCGGGTCGGCTCAGCGACGGGACAGCCGAGTTCGTCGAAGGGGGCGAGATCGAAGCTGGCCGATTGGATCCTGCCATCAGTCAGCTGACAGTTCGAGATCCGGTGCTCGAAGATGACCCGGATGTCGTGCTGTTCGAGAAGGGCCTGGAAATCTGTCCGGATCGCCTTGGGATCGAGGCTGCGGCGATCGCTGTTGACGAGTGGCTCGGAGTTTTCTCCCAGCTTGGGCAGGAGCTCGTGAGTCATCCCGCCGGTGGCATTGTAATTGGGGCAATCCTGGAGCGGCTTCAATCCCGCCCCCAGCATGCCGCCGACCCAACGGCTCGGTTCGACGATCACGACCGAACGTCCCTCCCGTTTCACCGCGATGGCGGCGAGAATGCCGGAGGGCGTGGCGGTGTAGACGCAGACGTCCGCGTGGATGGGTGCGAGCGGTGATCCGGTCTCGGCCGTCAGAGGTGTCGACGCCGCGACCAGGCAGGAGAGGAGGAGGAAACGAAAAGACATGAGATGAGATGAAATGAAATGAAATCAGTTCGCTTCGCGTTCGGGAACGATCGGTTCGACGAATTTGCTGACCGAGATTTCCTGGACGCGAGTGCCTGAGGGGGTGAGAAAAACCGTGGTTCGCCGGGTGTCCTTGACCTGCCAGACCGAGCTGTAGATGCGGGTCAACTCTCCCTTTTCCTGTCGGTAGATTCGAAGCGTGACGTTGCCGTTTTCGTCGCCGTCCGCAGTGGCGATGTGGTGGTCTTTCGGGGCGAGTTCGAAGCGATTTTTCGCCAGCCAGCAGATCACGGGTTCCCTGGTGGTATTGAAAATACGATACCCGCCGGCCGGGAAACGCCTCAGATCGTTGTCGAAGGCAAAAATTTCGTAGGCTTCCTTTTCCGAATTGCCGGTCGTTTTGAACAAAAGCATCACGCTCTCGGCGTTGGCGGGGAGATCGACCTGGCCGACGATCTCGCGATCCTTGTCGAATCCCAGGGCTGGATCGATCGGACGAAAGAAGACGAGATGTTGAGGCCCGCGATATTTCACCGGAGGGGCAAATCCCCGGCTGTAGACCGACAGTTTCTCGACGGTGCCACCATTCTCGAAAGAGAGATCGCGGATGACGCCCGATTCGCTCAACACCACCAGTGACACTTTCGGACCCTTGTCCTTTTCATCTGCCCGGGTCAGATCGATCGCCGCGATCAGCGCGATAAACACCAGCCAGGTGGCGACGGTGAGACGGGAAGACGGCATTTCCGGGGGATCGAACGAACTTGCTTTGGGAAGCGGAGAGGAATGGCGGGCGGCATTCTCGCCTCAAAGTTCATCTTTTTCCAGCCAGCGGAACGAAACGATTTGAAAGCGCCGACCAAAGTAAGGTTTTTCGGCGCTGCGGTAATGGGTTTCCACGTCCTCCGGGCGTTGGATCAGATCTTCCTCTTCGGTCGAGTCGTCGCTGAGTTTCTCGACGGGTTCCGGAACGCGTTGCACGATGGCCTCGCACCACGCGCGGGCCGTGGTGATCTCGAGATTCGGATCCTGTCGGGAAGTGGCTGTCTTGTCTCCATAGGCCCGGATCCGGAAGGTATCGGAGCGGGCAGTCAGGACGGGACCCAAGGCCTGGAGAACATCGCCCTGGAGCAGGTAGCCGGGAAAACCGGTTCCCTGGGTTGAAGCCTCGGGAACGTCATAGAATTCATTCGCCGAATCGGGAATCGGGTCCACGGGTTGGCTGAGCGAAGAGGAGATGTCGCGATTGACACTGGTGCGATCGAGAGCGGCCTGGAGGGCCCCGCAGATGCGAGTGTCGTCTTCGGGCGCGTTGGATGGATCGGTGTCTTCGAGGGATCGATTCACGAAATCGCCGAGCGAACGGAAAGGACCCCGCATCTTGATCTGGCGCACGATTTCTTCGGCCACCTCGGTGATCTGTTCCTCCGTCAATTCGCGATAGCCACGCCAGTAGTTGTCGTTGGTGGCGCTTGCTGTGGAATCAAATCCCTCGTCGAAAGGCCGGGTAAAGCGGCTGAAGACGATCTTCCCGGGCACCCATCGATGGGTAGCGGTTGTTGGATCGTAGACGGGAATCTCCAGGTTGCGCATTGAACTCAGCATCGCCTTCCATGCCCCGACGGAGGTGGAATTCACATTGAAGGCCCCGTCCACCAGGAGGTTCGCCGCGATGGCGTCGTAGGAATCCTCGGCGTTTTCGGCCGACTGGATTCGCTCCTCAAATTGATCGTCGGGATCGTAAAGGTGATAGCGGCTTTCAGGCAATGGCTCGCCGTCTTTGGCGCCGGAGATGACATCGGATGCCTTGCCGGGCTCGATGCCCGAAAAGAAGTAGGAATCCCAGAGCCGATGGTTGACGTGCCAAGAGAGGTCGAAGACGTCGAGGCCGGGAAGATAAGGGGCAAAGTTTCGCACTATTGTTTGTCCCAGTGGAATCCTCACATTCTGGTAAGAGTTTCCAACGATAAAGGAAGGCTCGTTGTTGTATCGACCAAGATTCGCATTCTGGAGTTGCCCGATACTCAGGAGTGGCTCTCTGGGGACATCGAACAAAACGAGATGAGTTTCGCCCGTAGCCCCGATGGAATTGCCTCCGAAGCCCCGATAGCGACCTTGCCCGTCGGCTTCCGGTTCTTCGTTCCCGGTCGGCAACAGGGCCCGGTTTCCGCCGTCCGCCAGCCAACCCATGGCCCGCCATCCCCGGTCTGCAATGGAGCCATCCCAGCGAGAATTGGCCACGATTGCACGGACGTTGCTGTCGATGAAGTTTCGGTGTCCCAAATCATCCTCCTGAGTGGTGCGAAGGTAGTACACCCAGGCGGCAAGGCGGAGAGGATCGTCGGTATGTTGGGGTGGATAGAAGGGGGGTACCTCGTCATCGGGCAAAGGAACAAACTGGGGGCCGGAGGTATCGTCGGCCTTCCAAAGGTTGTTCATCCTGACGGAACTGGATTCCACGTTATTTCCAGAACTGCCAACTTGTTCCCCGTATTTGATCGCCATGAAGGTATTGTGCTTCTCGAATTCTTTTTTCTCCTCATCCCACTTGGAGGTTTCTGGGGGCGCTACCAGCCCTACTTTCACCACGTTGACGGAAGCATCAGCTTCAAGAGTCAGGGGTTTCGATTTTGGGTCAGTCTGGTCGACGGGAAGGGTTTTCCAGAAGCACCCCTCGCCATTCCAGCGAGGGCTCAACGTGACGGTACGAAGCAAAGGGTTGCGGCTTTCGACCGATAGCAGGCGGATCTCTCCTGGTTCAAGGTCGATGGAGGTGCTGTCCATGCTGAACCATGGCTCCGAAGGACTGTTCCACAGTCGATACAGATCGTAGAAAAACTTTTTGCCATCTACCTCGATGATCAAAAAGACCGAGATCTCCCAATCGAAGCGGTACTTTCGGTTCGACATGGCGATGTTGTAAGGATTCCAGATGCCTATGACCGGTTGGATCTCGAGTTCAAGTCGATAAGTCGGAGGTTCGTCTCCTTTTCTCGGGTTTTCTCGGGTCCTGAGACGGACATTCATCTGGGCTCGGGCCAATATCGGGCTGACCGGGCTGTTGCGTTGATAGTAGTCCTTTTTGCCGGACTGATTGATGGCGCCTGTTCCGACGACGGTGCCATGCTTGTAGGGGTTAAATGCGTATTCCCGCATGGCGACACCGCAGCGGGGATGCGGAAGAAAGGGGATGTTTTGGACTGGACGGTTCTTTAGCAGGTAATACTCCCGAAGATTTGCCCAGTTGGGACCGCCGGACCAACGACCTCGGCTGGCGTCGTTTTTGAGTGAAGTCTCGAGGATTTCATCGACCAGGTAGAAATCCTTGAGGCGACCGGTGTCCAATCGGTATTGATCAATCTCGGTCACCGAGGCGCTGGGTGTGGCGAAGGTGGGGGTGGCGGCGAACTCTCGCGCAAAGATCCGGTTGCTTTCGAACGCCGAGGTAAGATCGCGGCGTAAGCCGCCGTGCCGGGTATCGGTCAGAAGTCCGGTGCTGTGGGTCGTAAGGTCGTGGAAATATGGGGCGAGTTCGACGCCGCTTTCCTGCAGTAGTCCAAATTCCGCTGTGGTCGTTGTCTCGCCATTTCTTGAATCATTGCTATTGAAAGTTGGTAGGACTGCCTCGATGCCGTTTCGCTGGGCAATGGTTAGCCTGAGAGTTTTTTCCTCGTTGTTTTCGGGGTTTCGGTAGGGATCGAGGAGATTCACTTTTGCTTTCACTCCCTCATCACCGACCCAGTAGGCGAAATGTCCTTTGAGCCGTCTCTCGCCGAAGGGTTCATGAAGCGCCTGCCGTGGTACCAGCACTCGGTTTTCGGGATGTTTCATCCCGGCCCCGACCAGTTCGATGATGTCGGTGGAGTTCGGGGAAAGTTCGACGTTGGGATCGTGGTAGCCTGACGGATAAGCTGTGAGTGATTCATCAACGTCGAATCGCTCATTCCCGCTCACCAGAAAGGCCCCAAGCGAGTCGTTGGATCTGGCCTCTTCCGTCGCTGGCCAGATGCCGGTCCACTTGGGATTCGGGATGGGGTTTCCCTCCGTTTCGAGAATGTCGGCGGTGGCGGACACGGCCTGATCGGGGCCGGCATATCGCTGGAGTTCGGACAGGGCGGTGTCGAGAGCGTAGAGCGCGTTGGCGCGGGCTTCGGTCAGATCGCGATCGAGCGCCACGCGACTGTTGCTCCGTCGCTGCAGGCCGAGCAGGGCCACCACCACCATGAGGATCAGCGACAGGATCAGGAGCGTCGAGATCAGCGCGTAGGCGCGGAGATCCGACGACGATCGAATGCGATGATGGGTTTCGAAATTCATCAGAACAGTGGCCTCGGAAATTCGACGACGGTGCCGTAGTCCCGGCCGAATCGAGAGATGATCTCATCCAGCGGCAGGGTGCCGTCACTCAGGAGCAGCTGGGCGGTACGATCAATGGAGGTCAGGCGAATTTCCAGACGCCGAATGAAGGTGCCCTCGGGATAGGGGCTGTCCTCCGCGGCACCGACGGTGATCTCGCGTCGCGCGTGCCAGCCGAATCCCTCACTGACGGTTTTGATCGTGCCGTCTGGTTCTTCGAGCTGAAAGCTCAGAGAGAGTCTGACGATGTTGGCGGCAATCAGATTGTCGGTCGCAACCGGATCGATGGAGCCCCCGCTCCAGTAGGCGATATCCAGGTCTTCTGCGCCCAGTTTTTGAATGGCGGCTTCGGGTGGAATCACGGCACGATAGAGAGCATGGATCGGTTCCTTGGCGTGAAAGGGGTCGCGCTTCTGAAGTCGATAGGAAATGGCGCACACATCGCCTTTCCGGTCGGGCGAGACGTCGGTGGGGCGGGCGAGAAACATGAGCTGGGGAGTTTGACCCAGATCATCGACGACAACGGCCTTTACCTGCAACCATTCCGATCCGTCCCTCTTGAGCAGAATGGACTGCAGATCCTCCACCATCGTAGCCAGCGCCATCTGGGCTTCGGTCTGCTCGAGACGTTTTCCCGACTGACGATTCCACTGAGTCAGCGATACCGAAAGCAACGAAGCCAGGATGACCAGCAGCACCGAGGAGATGACCATTGCCACCAGCAATTCGATCAGCGTCATGCCGCGTGACGGCGGAATCCGGTTGGACTTCAGCGTCTCCATCACCGGATCAAAGCAATCGGAAATGAGAGCACACGGCGATCGTTCGGCCAATCGGCCACGTTTTCCCCGGGGGTGAAATCCTGGTAGACCTCCACGAACACTCTCAGGGCGCCGGGTTCATACTCTTCGAAGGTCGGAAGCGTGTAGGGTTCACCCGGATCGTAAAGGAAAGGCGTCAGGCGCAGCCGAAAAATGTCTCCCTCGGCGGAGGCGATCTCGGCGAGGAAATCGGGATCCGTCCGCCGCCGAAAACCCGGGACCACCTGGCTGCCGGGACCGCTGGCGGGGGAGAAGGTGCCGTCGTCGCGAACCTGTCGCGGATCGGCGCGGTATTGATAGGCGTAGTAGATCGCCTCGTTGTTTTTCAGAAAGGTGTAGAGTTCGTAAAAATCGACTTCGTTGAGCCGCGACCGGATGACGTCTTCGAGTTGAATGGCCGACTCCCGGGCGTTTCCCTTTCCCTCCGATTTCACGGATTGGGCCAGTGAAGTGAGAAGCAGGCCGCCCGCGACAGCCACGATTCCGAGAGCGAGAATCACCTCCACGAGGGTGAAGGCCCGCCGCGACGGCGTTCTCGGATTCGGCAGGGGATGGAGGTCGGGGATCATCTAGCGGGTGGATCGGGCGATGTCGTCACGATTCCGGAAATGGATGGGTCGAGTGCGGTTGCTGAGGCGAAATCCCGCCACCAGTTCGGGATTGGGAAAACGGATCTGGCTTCCCGGGGAATCGGCGATCCCTTTGCCGAGAACCACATTGCGAGCCGAGTCCTCCGACGGTACGCCGCTCGGTTCGATTTCGTAATAGCGCCAGGAGAGGTTTTCGGCGCCGGAGCCCGTGAAGCTCATTCGCGATTGGGAAACCCCAGGTTGGTCGACATCGATGAAAATTCCCTCGGGCAGGATCAACGGATGAAGCACAGGCCTCCATTGGGGCGGTGTGGCGTCATCGCTGTCCTTATCCTCCCGGCGTAACGCCAGAATCCGGCGGCGATAATTTCCCGGATCGGTCGGGTCGTCGTGAATCAGCACCCGCACCGGTTCTCCGTAGGCCGTGGACTGGGCGCGGGCTTCCTCAAAAAATGTCGCCAGTCGCATCGAGGCCCCGTTCAGGTCCATCGTGGATTGCGTCATCCACATGGGTGCGCTGAGGGCCAGCATCACGCCGATGATGCTGAGAACGACCAGCATCTCGACCAAAGAAAAGCCTCGCCGGGAAATGTATCCTCCATCCATGAAACCAAAAAAGACTGGTACTCCCACCGCTTCTGGCTGAGGAAGTTCCCGTCATCGTCTCCCAGGATGGCCGTCCGTCGCAAATGAAAAAACGGTCGGCAGTCACTCAATCGCCGTCTCCGGCGACCGTTGCTTCCTGGATTCCCGGCGCTTGATATTCGCTTTTCAGGTAAGACTGGAACTCGAACAGATCCCGCCGGCGATCGTGCATCGGCGTTACCGAACCGCTGGCCCGCGATCGATAGAGATCGGAAATATCGAGATCGGTCACCAGCAGGGTTTCGATGTTGGGATCGGCTTCGGCCTGGATGCCGTCCCGGGCGAACTCGAAGTCTGATGGCGTGAAAACCGCCGCCCGGCCGTAGTGAATGTCCATCGCGGGGACGTCCGGCAGGTTGCCCACCACTCCGGCGGTGGCCACGTAGATCTGGTTCTCGATGGCGCGGGCGGCGGCGCAGCGGGTCACGCGCAGGTAGCCCTGGCGATTGTCGGTGCAGTAGGGGACCAGCAGCAGTTCCACGCCCTGGTCCACGAGATAGCGGGCGGCTTCCGGAAACTCCACGTCGTAGCAGATGAGCACGCCGATCCGCACCTTTGGAGTCTGCATGACCATGAGCGAGTCGCCTCCGGTGATGCCCCACCAGGTGGTTTCGCTCGGGGTGATGTGCAGCTTGGGCTGGGCGGCATGGCTGCCGTCCGGGCGGAAAACCATCGAGACATTGTGGAGCGTCCCATCCTCCTGCGCGACGGGATGCGAACCGGCGACGAGATAGAGCCCCTGCTCACGCGCCAGGGAACTCATCAGCTCCATGAACTGGGGCGTGTATTCCGCGAGCTTGCGGATGCCCTCGCGCGATCCCATGGGCTCGAGCGCCGAGAGCAATTGCACGGAGAGGAATTCGGGAAACACCACGATCTCCGCGCCGTAGTCTTCCCCCGCGGTCTCTGCAAAATAGCGAACCTGGGCGGCGAATTCCTCGAAGTCGGCGATTCGGCGCATCTTGTATTGGACGCAGGCCACCCGCACCTTCCGCTCCTCCTCCTCGTCCACCTGGTAGTCCGGATTCAGCCATTCGATCAGCGAAGCGTGGTTCGCGCTGCGTGGATCGCGGATGTAATTTTCCATGATGCCGCGCACCACGAATCCTTCCCGAAGCTGAAAGCCCAGCACCGGGTCTTTGATTTTCCGGTCCTGCACCTGCCAGACGTATTCCTCAGGCGTCAGTTTGTCCGCGTAATCGGCGTAGTTCCAGAGCCGGCCGCCGCCGAGGATTCGCCGCAAGTTCAGGCGGCGACAGAGTTGGCGCCGCATCTGGTAGAGGATTCTGCCGATGCCGCGTCCGCGGCAGTCGGGGTCGACGTAGATGTCCGCACCGTAGAGCGTGTCGCCCTGCGGATCGTGATTGTAGAAATAGCCGTCGTCGGTGATTCCGTAATAGGTGTGGTGGCGCAGGGGATCGTGACCGAGATCGACGATCAGGCTCGACGCGACGCCGACAATCGTTCCGTCCACTTCCGCGACGAACTGCCCTTCCTCGAACAACTCCAGGTGGCTCTGCAACTGGTCGGGACGCCAGGCCTCGTCGGATTCCATCATCTGGGGAAAACAACGCCGATGCAGATCAATCATCGCCGGAATGTCCTCCTCTTCGGGATTCCGCACCGATACCGGGCCGGCGGGTGTCTCAAAAACCTCGGGCTGCGTCATAGGCCCTGACAGTCACGGCAAAGTCGGTGCCTCGCAATCGTCGGCTGCAACCAATTGAAGCGCAGACGTCAAGATTTCTTGAGTGAGAATGCCGTACCCGAATCGAGGTTGCGCCTCCTCGCAGAGATGCGAAACTGAGCGCGGTCGGATCGCGAACAAGCCGTAGGTTTCTGGCGACGAAAGCGATCCATCTTCCCTGTTTCACCCGTTTCATCCTCAAGACGCATTCCGCGCCTTATTTACCACAATTTTCATGACAACACGATTCCCATTCGATCGGGTCAATTGGACATCCAGCATTTTCCTGATCGTCACCTTTTTCACCGCGCTCATTGGCACACCCATCTACCTGATCAAGTTCGGGGTCGATCCCTTCCAGATCGCCTTGTTTGCCTTCTACTCCATCGCCACGGGCCTGAGCATTACGCTCGGTTATCACCGGCTGTTTGCGCATCGCGCCTTCAAGGCCAAGGCGCCGGTCAAGTTGGGCACCCTCATTTTCGGCGCCTGCGCGTTTGAAGATTCGGCCCTCGACTGGGCCTCCGATCACCGCATGCACCACAAGCACGTCGATCAGGAAGAGGATCCCTACGATATTTCCAAGGGCTTTTTCTGGGCGCACATGGGCTGGATTTTCTTCAAGCTCTATCCGCGTCCGCTGGCGAATGTCGGGGACCTGAAAAAAGACGAACTGGTCATGTGGCAGCATCGCTGGCACCGCGCCCTGGGTTTCCTCTTCGGCATCCTGATGCCCACCATGATCGGCATGATGTGGAACGGCGGCGTCGGCGCTCTGGGCGGTTTTCTCCTCGCCGGTGTCACACGTGTCGTGGTGGTCCAGCACTGCACTTTCTTCATCAACAGCCTGTGCCACACCATGGGTCGGCGCCCCTACGATTCGAGGACCAGCGCCCGGGACAGCTTCCTGATGGCGATTTTCACCTTTGGCGAGGGCTACCACAACTACCATCACTCCTTTCAGCATGACTACCGCAACGGGGTGAAGAAATGGCAATGGGACCCGACCAAGTGGAGTATCTGGACTCTGGAAAAGCTTGGTCTGGCCAGCGAGCTGCGTCGTGTGCCGGAGGAGAAAATCCTGCTCGCCGAGATGCGCGAAACCCGCCGGCAGGCCGAACTGCGTCTCGCGAAGATCGAAGCCGCCAAGGCGGAGCGGGCCGGAGATCCCTGCCCCCGTTGGCGCGGCGCTGTCGAGGCCGCTCACGAGATGACCGAGAAGTTTGCCAGGAACTATTCCGAACTCGAAGATGCCGTGGCCGAAGGCGTCCGGGTTTCGAAAAAGAATCTCGCTCGGTGGAAGGCCGAGGCCGCGGAATACCTCGAGCAACTCTCGGCGATGGATCAGTTCGCCCCGGCGGCGGCTTGATCCCGGGACCGCACCCACGCATCCGCGTCCGTCTTTTCACCTGACAGCGCGAGACCGGCATGGCGTCATGAGCGAATCATGACGCCATTTCGCTTTCTGGGATTCGCTGTCTTCCTCTCGGCTTTTTTTGCTGCCACGGTGCGGGGGCAGGATTCCGCCACCGATATAGAAACCCGGCTCGCCGGGCTGCCTCGCGTTTGGGAAAAGCGAATTCCCAAGCTCACCGAGGAGGTCTACGAGGCCTCGCTCGCCTATTGGGCGGAGACATTTCCGGATCGAGTGACCCATGAAATCATCGGGCACACTCTGGGTGGGCGGCCGCTGCATCAGTTGATCATTACCGACACGTCGGTCGACGATCGGGACAAACAGGTGTGCTTTGTCACCGCTTTGCACGGAGGTCCCGAGCGCACCGGAACGACCACGGCACTCCACGCGATCGAATGGCTGCTCTCCGACGATCCCGAGGCGGCGGAAACTCGCCGACGGCAAATCATCGTGGTCATTCCTATCATTAATCCCGAGGCCTTTTTCGACACCGATCGCTTTCGAAATCGAGAGGGGATCGACCCCTACACCGGTGGCGGACCGGAACACTGGGACCTTGAGAATCTCACCTACCAGTCCGGGGAAAAGGCACCCGGAGTGAAAGCCTTTCTCGAGCAGATCGATCGCTTCCGGCCCGAGGTGCATCTCGATCTGCACGGCACCGGCCTCCAGGAATATCGCCCCGATCAGCTCGGTGATCGCACCCGATACCGCGGCCAGACCATGTTCGAAATCACTGGCTCGGCCTACTCAAACTATGCCCTGCGTCCCTGGGACTGGCGCGTCACCGAAGCCATGATCGTCGCGGGCGAGGAGGCCGGTTTTCCATCCGACCGCTACGAAGCCGATGCCCAGCGAGCCTATTGGGGACCGGCGCTCCAACCGATCACCCCGTTGACCTGGCGCGGACGCCCGAACTTCTACACTGCCCAGATGGCTTATGCCCGCTACCATACCATGCTCGCCGCGCTCGAGATCGGGTGGGAAACCAGCGGACTGGCTCGGCTGAAAGGCATGCTGCGCGTCGGAAACGGTGTCTGGCCCTCCGAAAACCGGTCCGGCTATTCCGTCGACCGCGTTCGTTCTTTCACCGGTCATTTCGTTACCACGTGGGGGCACAACGCCGCCGAACGTCGCGACAGCCGGGTCGAGCTTTGGCGACGCCAGCCCGAATTCACCCAGGCGATCCTGTATCCGCAGACGGAGGGGCGGGATACCTATTTTGTTGCCTTGGGGAAAGAAGCCGCTGTCTTCTTCGATGGCGAACCCAGCGCGTTGGTCGAAGGGCTTCGTGACAAGACCGAAATCGACGCGGGATCGCTGGAAAAATTCTTCGATTTCGGTCCCGAGATTCAGGTTGCGGTCGATCGCGCGCCGAAACTCGACGTCGAGTCTGCCCCCATCGAGCGCGGCATCGGTTTCCGCCTGAGGATTCCGTATCGCGAACCTGAAATCGTCGATGTTCGCCTCAACGGCCACGCGCTTTCACCCAGCCCGACGGATGGCTACGAATCTTTTTCCGGCAATGGCTACACCCAACTCCAGGTGAATGTCCCACCAGAGAAGGCGAAGCGATGGAAGTTGTTCCTCGTCACTTGTGCCTATCGACCCGATGTCGCCCGCGAATACGGTTGGGAGCCACCGACGGCGGTGCGGGAACGGCTTTCGAAGGGGACACGTTAACCGGTCGGCGGAACGGAGGTTCACACGATGACACCGAAGGTGGTGGGGCGAGAAGGCGAGGAAAGGGGGCCATCGGTCCATTGCGGCCGGAGTGGGGGACAGTGGAACCGGAATGACTTCGAGTTTTCTTGGCGCCTTCGTGCGAGGCCGTCCCGGGACCGTGAATTCTCCTCCTTGGAATTCGATCGACCGCGCCGTATGGTGCAGTTTCCGTCTCCTCACCTTTCCCCGCCCATGTTCGACGTTCGCGAGAAGCCCCAGATGGTCGAGCGCGCCTTTCTCATTGGCGTGTATTTCGATCGTGCCGAGGCGGAGGACGCCGAGAGCTTGCTCGTTGAGTTGGCCGAGTTGGTCGGCACGCTTGGGATTGGCGTTATTGGAACCGCTTGTGTGTTCGTGCGTGATCGCAATACCCGCTACCTCACCGGAACGGGGAAATGCACCGAGCTGATAGAGGAAGCGAAGGAACTTGAGGCGGATTGCATCGTCTTCGACAACGAACTCGCGCCCATGCAGCAGCGCACCTGGGAGGAGGAGTCCGGCATCACCGTCATCGATCGGGAGGAAGTCATTCTCGACATCTTCAAGATGCGAGCCCAGACCCGGGAGGCGCGCCTCCAGGTCGAGTTGGCCCGCATGGAATACTCGCTGCCCCGGTTGGCCCGGATGTGGGGACACCTCGATCGTCAGCGCGGCGCCACCGGTGGGGGTAAAGGCGGGGGCGGCGCGGCTCGTGGTGAGGGCGAACAGCAGATCGAGGTCGACCGTCGACTCGCCCGCAAGCGGATCGATCGGGTGAAGCGCGAGCTGGAATCCGTTCGCCAGAATCGCGAGACGCAGCGCAAGCAGCGCACCGACACCGGTATGCCCCATGCTGCGATCGTCGGCTACACCAACGCCGGGAAGTCCAGCCTGCTCAACAAGCTCGCCGGCGCCGATGTGCTCGCCGAGGACAAGCTCTTCGCCACGCTCGATCCCACCACTCGACGGGTCGAACTACCCGACGGCCAGCCCTTGTTGCTGACCGACACGGTGGGCTTCGTTCGCAATCTGCCCCACCGCCTTGTCGAAGCGTTCAAGGCCACGCTCGAGGAAGCGGTGCTCGCCGACTTTCTCATCCATGTGCTCGATGCCAGTGCCGAGCGTGTCTACGACTTCTACCAGACTACGGTCGATGTGCTCGCTGAACTCGGCGCCGGCGACAAACCCACCGTGGTGGTGCTGAACAAGTGCGATCTCCTTCTCGAAGAGCCGGATCGACTCCACGCGCTGAAGGCCCATTTCAGCAATGGCAGCGGCGGTGCGATTTTCATTTCGGTTCATACCGGTGAAGGTCTTGATAGTCTCGTTAACCGTCTCAACGAACTCCTCGTCGACAGGGTTTCCAAGCTCCGGCTCCGCATTCCTCAAGCGCGGCAGGATCTCGTGGCGCTCCTCCATCGCGAAGCCAAGGTTCTTTCCACCGACTACGAAGGGAACGATGTCCTCGTCACTGCCGTCGTCTCCCATGCCATGCGGCACCTTTTCGAGGCATTCGTCGTGGCGTCGGCCGAGTCGGGAAAAGCAGTCGGTGCGCCTTGATGCGCCTGGTTTGCTCTCTGGCGGCGACATTGATTCAACAGGGTTAGGTCTGAAAGCAGACCCTGTTAGGTGCCGCAACCAGTGGGAAAGGGGGCGGCACCAGTCCTGAAACAGACAGATTTGGAACAACATCAGTCCAACTCTGCAAGAATCGCATTCAGCCCTCGCAGGCGGTAGCGTTGACAGGTGGACCGGATCGCGGCGATGTCGGCGTCAGGATTCCGGCGGAGCAGTTCGAGGATATCCGCCTTCGATCGCAAACCGCCAGCGTAGAGTTTCAGCGCGATAAGTTGGGCGAGCGGCGCGAGGCGGAGCTCGCTACCGGGGCGAACAGTGAGGGATTCTCCAGCGAGAGAGTCATCGATGGCAGCTGGAAAACGATCCGCAAAATTCACCACCTGCACCAAACCAAAGTCGCTGGAAATGTCGATGACCCCGCCGAGAGGGTCTTCTCCGTCAGGCTCGCGGAACTCGACGTCGAAGCCTTCGTTTTTCAGGGCGTTGGCAAGAAATCGCATTTTCGACAGGTCGGCATTGACCCCTAGATCGATGTCTTCCGTGTGGCGGACGTAGCGATAGGCGGCCATGGCGACGGCGCCGATAACCACGGCTGAAACGCCGTTCTCTGCCAGCAGGGCGACGACGCGCTCAGCGGCTTGAAGATTGCTCTCTGCGTCCGACATCGGGCGACTTGGGCTGGGTCATACCGACTGGATGAATCCAGGAGAAGCGATCCGAAATAGTGAGGGCCGCTTTAACTCTTTCTTCGATGGTCATCTGTTCGATCCTTTCCATCTCTGCGCGCAGAGAGGCTGCGGCACTCACACTGTGCCGCTGGAATGCGATGGGATCGGCATCGGACATAGGGTAACCATGATCTAAGCGCGGCATTCCGGCAATCAATTCCCGTTCCCGTTGTTTCGGGCGTGCATCGGAGCCGAGCCACTCCAGGGAGTGTCCGATCTTTCCGATCTACTTGAGGTCACAACGAGATTTTCTCTCCGGGCACGGGGATCGTGATTTTCATCCGCGGGCGCTTTTCGGCAAGTTGATCGATGAACCACTGGCGAGCCGGGGCGTCGCCGTGGACGAGGAGGACGTGGCGAGGGTCGGTTCTGAGGATGAAATCGAGGAGCTGATCGCGGGGGGCGTGGCCGCTGAAATCGAACTTTTCGACGCGGCAATCGACTGGGAGACGGCGGCCGGCGTCGCGGTCGTTGAGAGAAACTTTTTCGCCAGGTTCGGCCGCGAGGATACGGCCGCCGGGGGTGTCGGGATCGGCGTAACCGACGAAGAGAATGGCGTTGTTCGGATCGGGCAGGAAATGGTGGGCGAACTTGTTGGACACGGTATTCTCGGACATCATGCCGCTGGAGATGGCGTAGATGCGACCGGGGCCGTATGGCGGCAAGGGATCTTTGCGCGAAGGCACGACCAGTTCGGGAAAGTGATCGAGGATGCGGAAACCGCGATGGTGACGCCGGACCCGGTCGGAGAGTCGATCAAACAGTTGGGTGATCTTGGTGCTAAGCCCGCCGATATGGACTGGGATGGAGGGCAGGCGGCCACTCCTGATGGCCTCGTGCAGGATGAGGAGAAGTTCCTGGGTTTTGCCGAGGGCAAAGACGGGAAGCATGACGGAACCGCCGCGGTCGAGGGTTTCGGCGATGGCGTTGATGAGCCGATCGACTTCGGATTCGCGGGTGTAGTCGGGGCGCCGTTCGCTGTCACCGCGGGTGGTCTCGATGATGAGGGCATCGAGTTTGTCGCCCTCGAGATTGGAGAAGTCGGCGGCGGTGCAGAGAGTCTGATCTTCGAAATGGACGTCGCCGGTGTAGAAGACGGTGCGCCCGGCATCGCGGAAGACGACGCCGGCAGCGCCGAGCACGTGGCCGGCGGGGAGAAAGGTGGTGGCGAGTCCTCCGTCGGGTCCGAGGCTGAAACGTTGGCCGAATTTTCTGGGCAACCAACCCGGGGCGATCTCGTCGATCTCGCGGTGAGTGTAGAGAGGATACGCGGCGATCCCGAGTTCGCGGCGCTGGGCATTCATCACGTTGACGGAATTGTGAAGCATGGCCTCGCCGATATCGAGGGTCTCCTCGGTGGCGTAAACGGGCGCCTGCGGAAAGTAGCGACAGACGACGGGCAGGGCGCCGATGTGGTCGTGGTGCGCGTGGGTAACGATGATGCCATCGACATCGTCATCGGGCAGGTCCTCCAGGCGCGGCAGGGTATCGAAGCCGTCGTGCTGCGGGTGCGTCCCGGCATCGAGGATGACCCGCGCGCCGCC
>JAGRPB010000315.1 GCA_020439945.1 Verrucomicrobiia bacterium | reverse complement strand
CGTCCCCGCCTTTTCGCGACTCCCTCCGGCCAGGTCACCGTGCAGGGCGGGATCAGCGTCGAGGATCTGCAAACCCCCTACGAGCAGCGCGAATTCCACGGCCTTTCCGAACGCCCGCCCGGCATGCCCATCGTCGGCGGCTCGTGAAACGGGCAAAAAGACCCGACAGGGTTAGGTCACCGAGTCAACCCTGTCCGGTCGGAGCGCCCGATCCGTGGCATGGCCATCCTGGCCATGATTTCGCGGAGGGGACGGTTCTCCTGAAAACCCGCCGTCCCGCCGCCCTTGCGCCGCGTGGTTTCCCAAATTTGGAATCGACATTGCGCGGGAATTCCGCTCGACTGCTCTGAGCATGGAAGAAATTGACTCTCTGGACCGGCGTCTTCGAAGCTTGGATCTTGCGGTGCGCGCGGTCCTCGCCGTCCTGATTTTGGTCAGTGTTTTGAAAACCTGCGGATTGCTGTCGATTCGTTGGAACATGGGCCGAATCTACGAAGAAATGTTATCGAACCGGCCGCTGCCTCGATTGACAGACTTTTTGATCGAATTCGGAGGGGTTCTTCAATCGTTCCTCATATTGATTGGAATCGCCGCGTTTGTCTATTTGTTCATCGATCACCGAAGCAATCGCCCCATCTGGGCAGGGTTGACGGTATGGATCGTCCTCGTGGTGGCGTGGCCCATTTTTGTTGGAGGACTGTTTGTTCCCATGGTGGATATCATCCAAGGCCTGCAAGAGGGCGGTTAGGGCTCGAATTCAAAAAACAGAGAACGGGTATGGAAGAAGAAAAAAGTGAATCCGGAGCGCCAATCTATCGGCACAAAGGCCGCGAGAGAGAATTTGAGTTCGCGATCGGCGATTCCGATTGCATCGAAGCGATCTCCGATCACATCGAGCGCTACATCGGTCCGATTTCGACCGTGTTTCACGAAGTCATTTCGGATTTGGTTCATATCGACATTCACATCGTCGAGCCGACCCGGGAGCGAAATTTCTATACTTTGGTCACTTCAGGGATGAGTGATCGTCCCATGACGCCGCCGGCACCGCACTCCGATCTGCGCTTTTCCGAATTGCTGATTTGTCTGCCATCGACTTGGCCCATGGGAGAGAAAAATTGGGACGACGAGAAAAATTACTGGCCGGTTCGCATCCTGAAGTTCCTGGGTCGTTTTCCCCACGAGTATGATACATGGTTGTGGGCGCAGCACACAATTCCGAATGGTGATCCTCCAGCGCCGTTGGCTGAGAACACCAAAATGTCCGCCATGATCCTGCTGCCTCCATTGACGGTTTCGTCGGAGTTTTGGCAACTGGAGATCGATCCGGAGAAGACAATTCATTTTCACGCGGTGATTCCGCTCCACGAAGACGAATTGGCGCTCAAGTTGAGAGAGGGGACCGAAGCGTTGTTCGACGGCTTCGAAAGGGATGGAGTCACGGAATTGTTGGAGGTGGCTCGTCCCAGTTCGCTCGTTCGGAAAAACCGCTGGTTCCCGTTTCGTTTCGGTCGGTAGATTGCCGAAACGGGATTCGCGCTGGAGCTTTCCCGCGGCTTGGCCGATCCTCGTGGGCTTTTCCCCTGAACGATGCCCGAAAATCCCCAGCCGCCGCCGGCCGACCCGCTCCGCGTTGCTCTCGAGACCCTCGAAGCCGTCGTCGACGATCGCGCCCTGCTCGATTCGCTCTCGCCGGAGGAACATCAGCGTTTTATTGCCGCGGCGGGGGATGTTTTTTGCCCGGACGTCAATCAACGCCGCCGCCTCGTGAAGGCCCGGCAGCGGAAACGCAAGGCCGACCGCATCCGGCGCGACGAGGAATCCCTCAACGAAACCGGCATCCGCGCCCTGCGCCGCAAGCCGGTTTTCACCACGCCAAATGTCTTCGCTCCGCCGGAATTCGAACCGGAGGACCGGGCGCCGGGGAGCGAGGAGGCGAATGCCCGGCGTGTGGATGACGCGCGGAATTGCTACATCTGCAAACGGGACTACGCGGAGATTCACCATTTCTACGACCAGCTCTGCCCGCCCTGCGCCGAGCTGAATTTTCGCAAGCGCACCGAGACCGCCGATCTGCGCGGCCGGGTCGCCCTGCTGACCGGCGGTCGGGTGAAGATCGGCTACCAGGCCGGCATCAAGCTGCTTCGCGCCGGCGCGCGCGTGATTGTGACGACGCGTTTTCCGCGGGACTCGGCCACGCGCTACGCGGCGGAGCCCGACTTCGCCGAGTGGGGGCATCGGCTGGAGATTTTCGGGCTCGATCTGCGCCACACGCCCAGTGTGGAGGCCTTTTGCGCGCACCTGCTCGCGACGCGGGACCGGCTCGACTTCATCGTCAACAACGCCTGCCAGACTGTGCGCCGGCCGCCGGACTTTTACCGGCACATGATGGGCCGCGAGACGGCGGAACTCGCCGAGCTGCCCGATGAACTGCGCCAGCTTCTCGGCGCCTGGGAGGGGCTGCGCGGCTATCGCATGCTGCCCGAGGGAAAGGAGCCGTCCACGGAC
>JAGRPB010000314.1 GCA_020439945.1 Verrucomicrobiia bacterium | reverse complement strand
GTCGAAACGTAGCCGTCTCCCAAAGAGACGCCGGCTACAGTATAGCGAAAAATGCTCTAGGGCGTTTTCTTTCAAGGTGATTCTTACGGAGAAGAAATGCGGTTGCTGGATTTGGTCCATTTGAGATCATCGACTGTGAAAACAATCTCATCAGCGGGCGCCTTGCCCCAGATATCGAAGCAATAAGCGCGGCTATTAGGGACCTCGCAGCGAATCCAAATTGTCCAGTGCAGGTGACCTCCAACATGAACTGTTGGAGGACCGTAAAAGATCCGTTTGCACGTTCCCAGGTCATCACCCTCGGCGGTCCCGAATTTCCAAACCGCCAATGGCTCTTGTATGCGATCAAACAAGACTTCCGCACAAAGGCCTTTGGGATGAATCGGATTGCCTTGAGTATCGATGACACGGAGGCGGAGGGTCTGTGGCTCAAGGATATCGGAAAAGCTTCCCACAGGGGTATCGTGCCTGGGGCAATTGGCCAAGGGCGAAGGTTTTGCGAAATTCCCTTTTCCGCACGCGTGGCATTCCACCTCAGCCCCAGAACACCAGCGCTGAAGGTCGGCCTTTCTCCGCTGATGCTTCCAGTCACGAATCGTGAATGTCTTCTTCCAGCCAGTGATTTTTCCTGATTCGTCTTTGATGCGTTGGGGAGGGTGCAGCTCGGATGACCCGAAAAGAAAACTTCCTCGTATTCTAACCGCTGCATAGACGTTGAAGGCATCTGCCGGCACCGCGCCCTTGTATTGCCCCTTTCCGAGCCGGTGAAATCCATCCCGACTATGGTAGTGGGGTTCGGCTTTGCCATATTTGTCCACCACGGAATAGCGATACTCCGGGCAGAGAGTGGAATCGTCGATAGGTTTCCCATTCTCATCAACCAGATTCAAATAGAGAGGAACGGTATTCTTGCTGGGATGCGTCCGATAGGAACCTGTGATGGTGTAGTCGCAATCGAGGCACCCCTGAGTGCCACAGTTCCGGTCAATGCCGCAACAGCCTCCCAGCAGGCTGACCGTCGCGAGAAGGAGAAATATGGAAAAAGAACAGGGAGTCCATCTAAGGTGCGCAGGTCCGTCTGCTGAACAGTGCAGCTTCGAAAAGTGATTTTCGGTTTGCGAGACGCGAAAGGTTTGGCCCGTTTTCATTCGTTGGGCTTACCAGATATGGCAGGAAGGAAAAAGAAAAAATGATTTCTCCATGCGCTTCCTTACCGCTTTCCGAGGGCGAAGGTGTGTGCGATATGCGATGATGATCGCGCCCTATCCAAGAACGTGCGGAATCGATAGACCGTTTTAAACGATGAAACTTCCGCCAAAAGTTGGTGTTTCTAGTTCGTGTTTCTCCGATCCAATCAACGTTTCTCGATATTCCCTCTGCTGATCGTCGGCTTGGCGCAAACGCTGCATGTCGTTGCCCAGGAAAAGGAATCTTTTTCTCCATCGAACCTGCCCGCCCGCTGGCTTCAACAGATGGACGCGGATGGCGACGGCAAGTTGGCCAAGGCGGAAACGAGCGGGCTGATGGCGCGGTTTTTCGACCAGAATGACGCGAATTCCGATGGCGTGCTCGACGGCGAAGAGTTGAAGGCGATCGCGAAGCGCCTGGCCGAGCGGCGGGGAGGGAATGCAAATCGTGAGATGCCGAATCGGAATCGCCCGGGAATGGTGCAGGTCGGCGCGGTGCCGGATGATGTCACGATCCTGCGCGACTTGGCCTATCGAGAGGGCGATGAGAGCGCCGCGTGGAAACTCGATCTCGTTATGCCCAAGAAACCGGCGGAAGCGCCGCGACCGGGAATCGTCTTTATCCACGGCGGTGGCTGGCGCAGCGGGGACAAGGGACGGGGTACCTTCCTCGAGGGCGCGGTCGAGTATGCGCAGCAGGGCTACGTGTGCATCACCATCAACTATCGACTCATCACCGAGGCGCCTTTCCCCGCCTGCATCGAGGACGTGAAATGCGCGGTGCGCTGGTTCCGGGCGCACGCTGAGGATTACGGTGTCGATCCCGAGCGCATCGGCGGTTACGGAAATTCGGCAGGCGCACACCTCGTGGCGATGCTGGGGCTCGCCGGGCCGGAAGCGGGGCTGGAGGGCGACGGCCCCTGGCAGGATCAATCGAGCGCCCTGCAGGCGGTGTGCGCCTCGGCGACGCCGACGGATTTCTCCTTGTTCACTCAGCCGCGCGGTGGAGATCCGAAGTTTGTGAACGACAAATACGATCCGGCGGAATTGGCGAAACTGAGTTCGCCGATCAATCACGTGCGGGCGGACGCGCCGCCGTTTTTCCTCATCCAGGGGACCGCCGACGGAACCGTGAGCGTCAGACACGGCGATACCTTCGTCGAGGCATTGAAGAAAGCCGGGGCGAAAGACGTGGAATACCTCCGCATCGAGGGCGCCGACCACGGCGTGTTCAACCAGCACAGCGACCAGACCGGCCCGGCGATGAAGGCCTTCTTCGAGCGGGCTCTAAAGGCGAAGTAAACCGGAGCGCGACCATCCCTGG
>JAGRPB010000313.1 GCA_020439945.1 Verrucomicrobiia bacterium | reverse complement strand
GAGCGACACCGCCTTTTCCGCCTCGCTCAGATCGAAGGCGGTGACCCGCGCGCCGCCGCGTTCCGTGGCATCCAGCCGGGTCCGGACCCAGTCGGTGCCGGCCATGAAGTTGTAGCAGAGCAGGGGAATTCCGGCTTCGCCGAGGTGCTCGATCAGGCGCATGAAGGCCGCGAGATCCGCACCGTCGGGATCGGCTCCGATCTTGATTTTTTCGATGGGCAGAGACCCCTCGATGGCCACCAGTTTCAGGCCGTGAGATTCGATGCGTCGCTTGACGGCGAGCAGCTCCTCCAGCCTCGGTCCCGGATAGCGCGTCACGACACCCTCGACACCACATTGCGCGGCCAGCTTCAGGTTCTGGTCGGAGAGGGGCGAGAGGACGGTCGAGAGTTGCATGGATGACACAGTTCGTTCGTCGCGGCGAAGGCTATCACCATGCGGAGGCGCTTCCCAAGGGCTTTTTCCGGCGGGATAGGGACCGGAGAAGCGATTCAAGGATTCGGTGTTTGCAGGCCGATCATCTCTTTCGCGAAACGGCGGCCGATCTGGTTTTGCGCGGTGGTGTCGAAATGGACGTGGTCGCCGATGTGGCTGGTCAGGTAGCGCGCGTCGACGCAGGCCGTATGGGGGCTTCGCTCGGGGAGGGTGAGTAGCAAGGCGTTGATCTGTTTCTGCATCGTCGCGCCCTCGCGCATCTCACCGATGGTGCAGGCGATGAAAGGCAGGTGGGGTTGTCCGAGCTCGGTCCGCAATCCATCGACCAGGGCGTTCAAGGCGTCGGCATAAACCGGGATCAGGTCCGGCTTCGCATCGGCTTCACCCTGGAGCCAGATCGCACCGGCGATCCGTGTCTTGCCCTCGGGCCCTTGCTTGATCGCCAGCTTGGCGCGGCGAATGGCGTCCTCGTAAAGTCTCGCGCCGGGTTGCCACAGGCTGATGCGCGTTCCCCCGACGGCGCAGGGAATCAGGCCGATCCGGGCTTTCGAGTCGTGTTTTGCCATGGCCTGGCCAAACGCGAGTCCGGGGCCGACGCCGGCGTTGTCGTGACCCTCGAAGGTCTTTGGATCGCCCACCAGGTGGAGCGGATGCCGGGCCAGGAACCACTCGTCGGTTTTCTTGTGCATCATCACGATCCGCGGATCGCGCAGCGGTTCCTCCGGCATGGTACCGCGGCCTTTCATGTTCGATTGACCGATGAGCAGATAGAGGTCGATCCGCTCCATGCCTTCGGGCAGGGTGCCGATGTCGACCGGTTCCAGGGGAGGCTTGGTCGGCGGGGGCGTGGTTGCTTTTTTCTTCGCTGGCGCCTTTTCCTGGGCGGCCACAGGGGAAAGCGGTGGAGCGACGGTGAAAAAGACGAAGAGCAGAATGAGGGCGATGATTGGCGTTTTCATGGGGGGGGCGCAAAGCGTGAGTCAATCCAGCGGCAAAAGCTGAAACGCGTCGAGGATGACGAAACCGTCGGTGCCTTCATTGGTGACCGTGAGGGTCGATTCCGATTCACCCGAAAGCGTCACCGTGCCGATGACAGAGAATGCCTCTCCGACGGGATGCGGCTTGGTCTGATCGATTTGCAGCTTGGTTTCCTGGCCTCCGCTGCTCACCACCACCGGCACGGCGGTGGCGCGGGTTTCGTGAGCGGAATAGGCGCAACGCAATTGATAGCGTCCCGATTTCGGAGCCTTGAATTTGAAAGTCGCGATCGATCGGCCATCGGCGCGTTTGCCGTCGTGGACGTAGCCACTACCGATGAAGTTGGGAAAATTCGACGAACGGTCCCAGGCGCCTTTGAGTTCGGCCTCGGTATCGTCGAGCACAAGGCCATCGAGCGATTTCGGATCGATGCCTTTTTTCGAAACCGGTTCAGGCGGCAACTCCGGTAGCTCCGGCATTTCCAGCACCTGGCCCTGGGCGAGCAGGCGTTCGCGCAGGGTAGGGTAGGGAAGAGCCTGCGTTTTCGAGTCCAACTTGGCGGAAAGCGCCGCGGCGATCCCGGCGCTCTGGCCGAGAATCATCCAGGTCGGCTCCACCCGGATCGACGAGAAGGCCACGTGCGTCGAGGAAAGCGCCACCGGCACGAGCAGGTTGTCGCATTCCTCCGCCTTCGGCAGGAGGGCGCGATAGGGAACCTGATAGGGATAGCCGTGGCGACGTCCCGGCATGCGGACGGGAAAGATGGTCCCTTCGTTGACGACGCCCTCGCCGTTGGGTAACGCGACCCGCTGGCAGTCGTGCGAATCGACGGGAAAGGAAGAAATCGCGATGGGATCGTCCTTTTCCGACTCCTCAAGAATATCTTTCTGGCTCAGCACGTAAATGCCCTGCATTCGCCGTCCCTCGCGCACGTAGAGTTGCGGTGACCAGTGACCGATCTCGGGAAATTCGTCGCGGCAGAGACCGAATTCGGCCAGTTCCTCGCGCAGGTGTTCCGGCACCGCCGGGTCGGTGGTGAGGAAGCGATAAAACTCGAGCGTGTATTGCCGGTGAGCTTCCCAGATCTCCTCGCGCTTTTCCGGGCCGGCCTCGCTCCAGACGTTGCAGGCGCCGACCA
>JAGRPB010000312.1 GCA_020439945.1 Verrucomicrobiia bacterium | reverse complement strand
TTGCGCGTGTAAGCGTGGTTGCCGTAGTCGCGATCCTCGGCGGTCTTCGGGACGATGGTGACGTAGTCGCCCTGGTTGTCGGGGCCTTCCCATTCGACCTGGAAAACGGAACCGGCGGGAACGGAATCGGGCGCCTTCACCGTGGCAGGATCGAGTATTTCCTCGGGCATGGCGGGTTTCATCGGCTCGGCGGCGGCGGTGACCGCCATTTCGAGGGCGTCGCGCAGCGAGGCCGCATCCTGGGCGGGAAGAAACTGACCGCCGGTCTCGTCGGCGAGACAGCGAATGGTTTCCGCGTCCTGCGAGGTCAGGTCGAAGGCGATGATGTGTGCCTTGAAAGCCACGCCTTTGGCGGCCAGTGCGCGGGCGAGCGCACAGGGATCGCGATCGCAGGTTTCGAGACCGTCGCTGATGAGAATGATGCTGGCCGGATTCTCTTCGATCTTGAGGACTTCGGCCGCCTGTTCGACGGCGGCGGTGAGGGGCGTTTTCCCGACCGGCATGATGCCCATGACGCGATCGAGAAACGCCTTCCGATCCACTTTGGCGGGAGGAATGAGCAATTCGATGTCGGTGCAGTCGCCCTTGCGGCGATGTCCGTAGGCCATGAGCCCGAGTTCGAGATCGGGATTCAGCGACTGCATCAGGTCACCGATCACTTCACGGGCGATCTCGATCTTGTATTTCCCATCGATCTGGCCCCACATGCTGCCGGAGGCGTCGAGGATGATGATCGCTTTGCCGCCGCCGGTAGATTCGGACGCAGCGGGTGGCGCATCCTGCGCGAAGGAGTTGAGGATTCCGAAGCTGGCACAGGCAAAAAGGCCGAGCAAAACGGCGGTGAAGGGTGCCGGGAAAAGACGGACAGAGGCGGGTATTTCTCGTTTCATGACAAGTCTGACGAATGGGTTGGTGAGCAATGTATGGAAATTCTAAAAAGTTTTCCATGAAGAAATCCGAAACCTTCGTCACCTAACCCATTCGGTTTCGTGAAAAACCGCGAATGAACGCGAATAAATGCGAATTTTCCGCTCTCGGCGCGAGGGCGTATGCCGCGAAATTCCAAATCGATTCGTGTGAATTCGCGTCTATTCGCGGGGAGATTCGAACCAAACCGAGTGGGTCTAAGCAGATTTCCGGAACGAAAACAGAAAACGCCCGGCCGGCGAACCGGTCGGGCGTCTTCTGGTAGTTGCGGGGCTGTTGAGGCTCCGCTGGTGGTCAAGGGGGTAAGCCGCGCGGTCTGTCAGGGTTTTGGTTTTTTCGGCAGGGGGGGAAAGACAGAACCTGGCGGCGCGCCGGAAGACCTTAGCTGTTGAGCATCTTGTCGCGCTCGAGCTTGAGGCCCATTTTCCGGTAGAGGGTCGCGATACTCACGCCCAGCATGCTGGCGGTCTTTTCACGGGAACCACCGTTGTACTTGAGCGTTTCGCGGATGAAGAGTTTCTCCTGCTTCTTGATGTATTCGTTGAGCTTTGTGCCGATGGGAAGCTGGTGAGTGACCTGCTCGTCGTCGTCGGTGATTTCGACTTTCTGCGCGACTTTCGGCGGCAGATCGACGGGACGGATGACGTTCTTCTCGGCGAAGGCGCAGGCGCGCTCGATGGCGTTCTGCAGTTCGCCGACGTTTCCGGGCCAGCCGTATTGTTCGAGGAGACGCTGCGCGTATTTGTCGACTTCGAACGGCTTCTGGCCGGTGCGGGCACAATGGCGATCGAGGAAATACTGGGCGAGCAGCATGATGTCTTCCTTGCGGGCGCGCAGGGCGGGCACCTGGATCGGGATGACGGAAACTTTGTAGTAAAGATCCTCGCGGACCGTGCCGTCTTCGACGCATTCTTCCATCGACTTCGCGGACGAGGCGATGAAGCGAACGTCCATGTGCGGCGGCAGGGTGTTGGTCAGGCGACGCGCGTTGATTTCCTCGAGGTAGCTCTCAAGCTGCGACTGGAGTCGAAGGGGGAGCATGTGGATTTCCTCGAGCAGGACGGTGCCGCCCATGGCGCGGCTGAAGATGGTTTCGGAACGGCTCGTCGGCAGGCCGAAGAGTTCCATTTCGAGCAACTCCTCGGGAAGCGCGGAGCACTGGAGCACTTTGAACGGCGCGTGGTTGCGGCGGCTCTTGTTGTGAATGCTGCGGGCCACCATCTGCTTGCCCGATCCGAATTCGCCTTCGAGCAGCACGGGGCTGTCGTTGTTGGCGATCTTGTCGGTAATGTCGAGGATTTCTTCGATCTTCGGGCTCTTTCCAATGAGCTTGGACGGCTCCATCGAGATGTCGAATTCCGGAGTCGGCTCCAACTCTTTCGGCTTCGGCAGTCCGCGCTGCTGGAGGGCGAGTTCCACGGTGCGCTGGAGGTCGGCCAGCTCGAAGGGCTTGGTCAAGTAATCGAAGGCACCTAGGCGCATTGCTTCGACAGCGGTCTCGATGCTGCCGTGACCGGTGACCATGATCACCTGCGTGTTCGGGTGATTCTGTTGGCTGTATTCGATGATCTCAAGGCCGTTCATGTCGCCGATCAGGAGGTCGACGATCATGAGGTCAGGTTTGAGGCGGTCGAGAGCCTGCATGCCTTCGCGGCCGGTCTGGGCAGGAGTGGTGTCGTGCCCC
>JAGRPB010000311.1 GCA_020439945.1 Verrucomicrobiia bacterium | reverse complement strand
CAAGCCGGTCGATGCGACGGGAGAAATGCCGGACGGCACACAATTCAACGGCGTCGTCGAATTGAAGCGCTACGTGATCGAAAAGCGGAGCGAAGACTTTGCGCGCAATCTGGCTCGACGATTGCTCGCTTTTGCCTTGGGTCGCGAATTGAAGGTTTACGACGAGCCCGCCGTCAAAATTATCGTGGAGAGGGCGGCTGGGGATCACTACCGCGCACGCGCCGTGGTGAAAGCCATCGTCAGCAGCTACCCTTTCCTCAATCAGCACCCGAATCCCGAACTGTTCGCCGATTCCCCATGACCACTCCCTTCCGCATATCCCGACGCACCCTGCTGCGCGGCGCTGGCGCTACGCTGGCTCTGCCGTGGTTGGAGATCATGAGTGGGACGGCCCGCGCCGCTTCCAGTGCTGGAGCACCGACGCGTTTGTTGACGGTTTTCCAGCCCAACGGTGTTTTTCCGAAGGCGTGGGACGTGACTGATCTGCCGGGCGGTGGCTTCGAGCTTTCGCCGATCTTGTCACCGCTGAAAAGCCTGATGGGGGATTTCTCGGTCGTGTCGGGGCTTGATAACGTCGGTCGTGGTCACGTGCAGTTGACCGGCTCGTTTCTCACCGGCCACACGATTACCGACAAGAAAAACGGCGTGTCCCTCGACCAGCAGGTGGCGCAGAAAATCGGTCACCTCACGCCGCTGCCATCGATCGAACTCGGAACGGAACCGCCGCGGCAGGGCAATGCCAGCGGCGAGCCGATCGCTTACGCGAACACCGTGTCGTGGAGCAGCGAAACCACCCGCGTTTCCCCCGAGATCAACCCGCAGGTGGCCTTCGATCGGCTTTTCCGCAGCCACAGCGGCCCTGAGGCCGAGCGTCGCGCGATGAATCGCCGCAGCGTGATCGATCTCGTGATGGAGGACGCCAAGTCGCTGCGAAAGCGCGCCAGCGGTCCGGATCAGCAGAAGCTGGACGAGTATCTGGAAGCGGTTCGCGGCGTGGAAGTGCGCGTCGAAAAAACGCTGCATCCGCCCCAGCGCGATTGGACCCCGCCCACCTCGCCGAGTGACGCCGAGATGGAACGTCCCGCGCCCGGAATTCCCAAGCGGCGTGACGAGCATCTGCGCCTGATGATGGACCTGATGCTGCTCGCATTCTGGACCGACAACACCCGGGTCGGCACTCTCATGACCGCGCACGGATTCAGCCGCCAGAATTTCTCATTTCTCGAAGGCGTTTCCAGCGATCATCATGGCATGTCTCACCATAAAAATAAGCCGGATGCGATTGCGGAATACACCAAGGTCAGCACCTGGTACATCGAGCAGTTTGCCTATTTGCTGGGCCGGATGAAAGAGATCGACGAGGGCGATGGGTCGCTCCTCGATCACTCGGTGGTCCTCTACGGCTCCGGCATGAAGGACGGCAACGGACACATCAAGGACGACCTACCGCTCCTCGTAGCGGGTCGCGGAAATGGCGCCCTGAAACCGGGAAGTCACGTGAAAGCCGAGAAGGGTTCGCCGCATTCCAATCTGCTGCTCACCATGGGGCAGGCGATGGGACTGGAGATCGACAATTTCAACGAAGTCGGTCAGCACACCGTGGGCGGGCTGCTGGCGTAGGGCGATAAGGAGAAAGGGCTTCTGGGCTCCTCCACTTCTCTTCTGGCGTCGCGGGGAATCGTGGTGCAAGCATTGGGACGTATCTTTTCCTGATGAGCACCAAAACCACCTGGGTTTCCGCCCATGACTTTGAAGACATCCGCTACGAGAAATCGGAAGATGGAGCGATCGCCAAGATCACCATCAACCGTCCCGAAGTGCGCAACGCGTTTCGGCCGCTGACGGTGAATGAACTCGCTCGCGCCTTTCATCTCGCCCGGGAAGATGGGGAGGTCGGGGTGATCATTTTGACCGGGGAAGGGGATCTCGCTTTTTGTTCTGGCGGCGACCAGAAGATCCGCGGCGATGCCGGCTACGTTGGCGATGATGGGATCCCTCGGCTCAATATCCTCGACGTGCAGAAACAGATTCGCGGTCTCCCCAAGCCCGTTGTGGCGATGGTGGCCGGCTATGCCATCGGCGGTGGTCACGTGCTTCACGTGGTTTGCGACCTGACCATCGCGGCGGAAAACGCGCGTTTCGGTCAGACTGGCCCCAAGGTGGGATCTTTCGATGGCGGTCTGGGTTCGAGTTATCTCGCGCGCATCGTAGGCCAGAAGAAAGCTCGGGAAATCTGGTATCTCTGCCGACAATACGATGCCCAGCAGGCACTCGAGATGGGGTTGGTGAATAAGGTGGTGCCGCTTGAAAAACTCGAAGAAGAAACCGTTCAATGGTGCCGCGAAATGCTTCAGCATTCCCCGCTGGCGCTCAGGTGTCTCAAAGCGGCGCTCAATGCCGATTGCGACGGTCAGATGGGCCTTCTCGACCTGGCCGGGAACGCGACGCTGCTCTACTACATGAGCGAGGAAGCGCAGGAGGGCCGCGATGCTTTCAAAGAGAAACGGAAGCCGGATTTCTCGAAATTCCCGAGGTTGCCGTGAGGCGTGGAGGAGTGATGAGTGAAAAGTGAAAAGTGATGAGTCAATCGTGGTCAGAATTTGGGGCAGACTAACTTCGGTGAAATCATTG
>JAGRPB010000310.1 GCA_020439945.1 Verrucomicrobiia bacterium | reverse complement strand
AACTGCGCAAGGTGGCCCCGGAACTGGATGGCCTGATCATCGAGGACTACGGGAAAGGCCTGATCACCCAGGAACTCGTCGATGAGGTATGCGCCATCGCGCGCGAGGCCAACCTGAAGGTGACGGTGGACCCGAACCCGAAGAATCCCATCCGGTGGGCCGGCGTTTCGACCGTGAAACCGAACCGAATCGAGGCCTTTCAGGAAGCGGGGATCGAGGACGAACACGCCGCGGTGCCACCGCTCGAAGATCCGGCGCTCAGGGAAGTGGGCCATCGTCTGCTGGAAAAGTGGGAGAGCGAGCACGTGCTCATCACGCTCGGCGAGCAGGGGATGCTCCTGGTTAGCCGGGAGGACGAGCCGTTTCACATTCCGACGATGGCGCAGGAAGTCTTCGACGTCTCCGGCGCCGGCGATACGGCCATCGCTGTTTTCACGCTCGCGCTCTGTGCCGGCGCCGATCCGAGGATGGCGGCACGCCTTTCCAACCAGGCCAGCGGCATCGTGGTAGGAAAACTGGGCACGGCGCCGATCGAGAAAGCGGAACTGGAAAAAGCGCTCGCGAGCTGAGCTTCCGAAAAAAATTTCGCATCGCCGGAACGTCCGTGCGAGGAATGAGCCATGACCGCCCCCGCCGACACGATCGAATCGACCATCGCCGAGCATCTCCGCGTGGTGGAAGCCTTTCGGACCAGCTGCTCCGGCACGATCGAAGCGATCGCGGAAGCCTGTATCGAAGCCGTCCGGAACGGCGGCAAGGTCTGCTTTTTCGGCAACGGCGGCAGCGCGGCGGATGCCCAGCATTTTGCGGCGGAGTTCGTGGTGAGATTCGTCCGCAATCGCAAGGCCCTGCCCTCGATCGCCTTCACAACCGACACCTCGATCCTGACTGCCTGCGCCAACGATTTCGGTTACGACGACGTATTCGCCCGCCAGGTGGAGGCGCTCTGCCGGCCGGGCGATGTCGTGGTCGGCATTTCGACTTCCGGCACCAGCGCGAACGTGGTTCGCGGATTGGAGGCGGCGCGGGCCATCGATGGTGTCGTTACCGTCGCGTTTACCGGTGAAAAAGGCGCCCGCTGCGCCGAACTGGCGGATCACGCCCTCTGCGTGCCGTCGCCGATCACGGCGCGGGTGCAGGAATGCCACCTCATTGCCGGTCACCTGATCTGTGACTTGGCCGAGGAAGCGCTCGCCTGAATCAAATTGCCGGGTGGCGGATGGTGACTTGGCGCTTGTGAGGCGCGAACGGCGCGGTATTTTTCCTGCTCGAAAATTATTTAACTTGCCTTAAGCTTTACGGTCGGTCGAAAACGAGGCCCATACCGTTTCTTCATCCTTCAACCCCTCCTCAATTTTATGGCAGTCGTCGCAACCCAACTCAAACGCGGTCAGGTCATCAAGGTGAATGGCGAAACCGGCATCGTGCTCGGTCTCGAACACCGCACCCCCGGCAAGGGCAACGCCCTGATCATGGCCACGATCCGCTCTTTCCAGTCCGGAAAGACGAAGGACATCCGGTTCGCCTCTTCAGACAAGGTGGAGACCGTCCAGGCCGAGCGCCAGAAGCTGGAGTTCAGCTACGCCGACCAGACCGGCTACCATTTCATGGACACCGCCACCTACGAGACGGTGACCCTGGATGAGGCGCTGGTGGAGGACTACAAGGACATGCTCATCGACGGGCTCGAGGTGGAGGTGCTATTCCTCGAAGGCAAACCGGTGACGCTGGATCCGCCGGCCAACATCGAGGTGACGGTGACCGTGTCGCCTCCCGGTGTGAAAGGCGATACCGCCAACGCCGCCACCAAGGAAGCGACCGTCGAAACCGGCCTGCGCCTTCAGGTGCCGCTGTTCATCAACGAAGGCGATCGCATCAAGATCGACACCCGCACCGGCAAGTATGTGAGCCGGGTGTGACCGGCGTTTCCGGTCCACGATTCCTTCACCTCGTCGTTTCGAATTTTCCGCTTCCTCCTTCCCGCAACTTTCGCCGATTTCCGCTCAGGTGTCCGGACGCAATACCATCGATCGCCCGGCCCGGCGCCGTCGCTCCCGGCGACAGTCCGATGAGCGAGCGGTGAACGCCTTTCTCGGCGAGGCGGTGGGCCCCGTCCATCGGTGGTGGCAGTTCGATCCGCTGCTCACCGCCAAGTTCCTCATCGGGCTGCTGCTGCTGCCCGCTTGCTGGGTGACCTTGGAGACCTTCTTCGTCGTGTTCGATCACGCGGCGAAAAAGACGGAGTTCTGGCGGGCGGCGGAGTTCTGGTTCTTCGGCATCGGCGTCACCATGTGGCTGGTGCTGTTTTTCGGCGCCCGCACCCGATTGATGCTGCTGTTTTACGTGGCGGGTCACGAGTGGACCCACGCGCTGTTCGTGCTGATTTGCCGGGGAAATGTGGCCAAGGTGCACATCTCGGCCGACGGCGGCCACATCCTGACGAACCGGAACAATTTCCTGATCTCGCTCTCGCCCTACTTTTTCCCTTTCTACTCCGTGGTGGTGATCACCCTGTGGGGTCTGGCGGAGTGGTTGTTCGTCGATTTCGCCCCGGAGCACCTGCGTTACCTGTTCTGGGCGATCGGCTTCACCTGGTGTCATCACCTGACCTTCACCATCTGGATGGCGACGCGGCAGGATCAGCCCG
>JAGRPB010000309.1 GCA_020439945.1 Verrucomicrobiia bacterium | reverse complement strand
GACTTCGCCCGAACTGAGCCGCTATGCGCGACACCTGACGATTCCGGACGTGGACGTCGACGGCCAGAGACGACTCAAAGCCGCTCGCGTGCTCTGCATAGGCGCCAGCGGGCTCGGATCGCCGGTCACCATGTACCTGGCCGCCGCAGGTATCGGACGGATCGGCATCGTGGATTTCGACGAGGTCGATTTTTCGAATCTCCAACGACAGATCCTTCACGGCACGAGCGATGTGGGCCGACCCAAGCTGGAATCCGCCGCCGACACGCTTCGCGAGATCAATCCGGAGGTGGAACTCGATCTCTACCGCGAACGCTTCACCAGCGAGAATGCCCGGGGCATCGCCGAACCCTACGATCTCATCGTCGATGGCACGGACAATTTCCAGACCCGTTACCTCAGCAACGATCTGGCGGTGCTGACAGGAAAGCCCAACATCTATGGCTCGATTTTTCGCTTCGAGGGGCAGGTCTCAGTCTTCGCGCCCCACCTCGGTGGTCCCTGCTATCGGTGCCTCTTCCCCGAACCTCCGGAGCCGGGCATGGTGCCCAGTTGCGCGGAAGGCGGCGTGATTGGCGTTCTCCCCGGTATCGTGGGTTCGCTGCAGGCCAACGAAGCCATCAAGCTGATTCTTGGTCTGGGCGAATCCCTGGTCGGACGACTCGTCCATTTCGATGCCCTGCAGTTTCGATTTCGGGAGTTCAAACTGCGTCGCGATCCACAATGTCCCGTGTGTGGGGAAAACCCCACCGTGACCGAACTGATTGACTACGACGCGTTCTGCGGCGTCGGTCGCGGTGGCGAAGAAACGCCCGATACTCGAATGATTCCCGAAATTACCGTCCACGAACTGCGCACCCGACTCGAAACAGAGAACGACTCTTTTGTCTTGGTCGACGTCCGCGAACCTTCCGAACACGCCATCTGCCGGTTTCCCGACGCCATTCTCATCCCGCTCGGAGAATTGGCCGATCGCCTGCACGAACTGGATCGGGAAACCGACATCGTGGTTCACTGCAAGGCCGGTGGCCGCAGCGCCAAGGCCATCGAACTGCTGATGGACAACGGATTCGAGAACATTTGCCACGTGGCCGGAGGCATCAATGCCTGGTCCCGCGAGATCGACTCCAGCGTCCCGCTCTACTGAAACCGTGTCCGATTTTCCGCCCTCTGACTCGCTGATCGCCGCGCTGCGTTGTCCCGAATCGCGACAGCCGTTGACCCTGGCGGACGCGGAAACGTTGGGACGCATTCGCGACTTGGGTAATGAGCCGGAACTCGACGGCGCCCTGCTTCGGCAGGATGGCAAGCGCGCCTACCCGATTCGCGACGGGTTTCCGATTCTCCTGATCGACGAAGCCATCGCGCTCGAAGGGCCGGTGACGGCGAACTCCGATTCCTGAAAATGCCGGACTCCGTCGCCCCTCGCTATCACCTCGCCTATGTTTTCGAACGGTTCCCGTCGTTCACACAGACTTTTTGCGTGCGGGAGATTCTCGAACTCGAACGCCAGGGACTGCGACCTCTGATTTTCTCGATCCGGGACACGCGCGATGAAACGCCGCGACACTTTCCCGACGAATTGTTCGATCGCGTCATCTTTCTGCCCCCGGAAAAAGACCTGGTCGAAGAAATCAAAACGCTCAAGGCCGCGGGTCGCCTGCCGCAATCGGTGGTGCTGACACTCCGCCACTGGAAGGAAAAGGAGGACACTCGGGACAAGCAGCGTGTCTACGAGGCGGCCTGGATCGGTCTGAAACTCGCCGAGGCGCGCGTTCGCCACGTGCATTCCCACTTCGCCGGCATCGGCGCGCGCACGGGCTGGTGGCTGAAGTTTTTCTACGGCATCACCTACAGTTTCACCGGCCACGCCAATGATCTCTGGGAGCGACAGGACCTGCCGCTTTCGCTGGAGACACTGATGAATGACGCAGCCTTCGTCGCCACCGTGAGCGACTATTCGGCGCGCGATCTCCGCGAGCGATTTCCCGCGGCCGCAGATCGGGTGAAGCGGGTCTACAACGGGCTCGACCTGGCGCCTTTTCGTGCCGCGGCGGAGCGGCGAAATCCAGAGACGGTCTGGAAAGGCGAACGCCTCATCCTGAGTGTCGGCCGGTTGATTGAGAAAAAGGGTTTCGACGACCTCATCCGCGCCTGCGGTCACCTTCGCGATCGGGGCGTCTCCGATTTCCGGTGCGTCATCGTCGGAGAGGGACCGTTGGAAGACGAACTGAACGCTCTCATTGCCAGCCTGCACCTGAGCGATCGCGTCGTCCTCGCCGGTCCGAAATCGCTGGATGAAATCATCGAACTACTGGAGGGAACCGCGATCTTCGCCTTGCCCTGCGTCACCGAAAAGGAAGGCGGCAAGGACAACCTGCCCACCGTGCTGATGGAGGCGATGGCCGCCCAGGTCGCGTGCGCCTCCACCCGGCTGGCTGGCGTGCCGGAGATGGTCATCGACGGTCGCACCGGCCGGCTGGTCGACGAACGCGATCCCGAGGCTTTTGCGGGAATCCTGGGGAGCATGCTGGCTTCCCCGGAAGCCACCGAAAGCATGGGGAAATCCGGCTATACACTTGCTGAGCAAATCTTTGCCAAAGAAGTGACTGCGAGGAGCTTAAGACACCACCAGGTCGCGCACGGACTGGTCCGGTTCGCCCCTCGACTGC
>JAGRPB010000308.1 GCA_020439945.1 Verrucomicrobiia bacterium | reverse complement strand
TGCCGCCTCCTTCGACGGCGTGGACGGAACCTGCCGCCAATTCTCCGCCCTGACGTGGATCGAACCAGCGGACTGAGAACTTTCCGCCGGTTCCCGACAGGTCCAGTTCGGTCGAGCCCCCGTCGGGCAGGTAAACGAGGTAGACTTCGCCGGGTTTGGCGAGGCAGTAGCGGCGATTGTCGTTTGTGGCATTCCCAATCAGTTCGTCCGCGCAGGACATTTCCGGGAAAGGGATTCGTTCTTGCGAGAAGAATTCGAGGGCGATGCGGCAGAAATCCCAGGATCGATCCCGGCTCCGGAAATCTTCGCAGGCGAGGTCGTTTTCCGGGAGTTGGTAGCCAAAGTAGTATTCCACGCCGCCGCCGCCCGCCATCAGGTTTCCCCAGAGGGTTTGCTTCCGAATGTCGTTGAGGTCGTAGCCTTTTTTCCCTTTCTCGGCGGCTTCGCCTTCGAAGCCGTGGTAGCCCGGATCGGGCGGCACGCCGAGGCCGGCGGGATTCTGCTCGTCGTTGGCGACCACCCAGGGTTTGCCGGCTTTTTCCGAAGCCTCGATCCAATGAAGGGTGCGCTGATGCACCTGGTTCCAGGGATTCTGCAGTGAAGCCCCGGTCAGGGCGGATTGATCGCCGAGAAGAGGGGGATAGACCTTGTCCTGCTGATCGGGGAAGGTGTGAATGACGATGGGGTGATCGTAGGGATCGATGTCGCGAAGAAAGCGGGCCATGTCGCGGATCTCTTCGGTGCTCTGCGTGTTCTCTTCGCCAAGGTTCCAGTTGAGCGCCAGGTTGTGACCAAAGCGGGCCACCAATTCGCGGCAGTAGAGTTTCCGCTCCGGTCCGAGTTTTCCGCCATCGAGCGATTCGGGCACGCGACCGTTTTCGGCTTTGTGACCGCGTCGGTTGTCATCGATCTCGTTTTCCTGCAATTTGAAATGCAGGTGGAGCCCGTTCGCCGTGGCGTGGTCAAAGACGATGCCCCACTGGTCCAGCTTGGAGCAATCGTAGTGAAGCTTGTCGTCGCGCTCGGTGAACGGCCAGACGTTGTCACCGTCGCCACCGGCATTGTAGGGGAGGAACGAGAAGGTATTCATGCCCTTTCCGGCCAGGTAGTTCAGCGCGCCGATGAGGCCTTTGCCCTTGTCGTCCTGCCAGGTGGGATCGCCTTCCCGCCAGTCGCCGACGTGGGGTTTCCAGGTCTTCAGCGGCACCTTCTTCGGATTGTGAGCCTCAGTCCCGTCGAAGTCCGCGTAAGCCAACAGCGTCTCCGGGGCATCGGGTCCGGCTTTCAGGAAATAGTCGCCCGACCCGGCAAAGCGGAGATGGTGCTTCCCAACATAGGCAAGCCGGCCACGGGCTCGGAAATCGCGGCCGGTTTTATCGGATGGCCCGATGTCAAAGGAACCGCTCAGACCATCGAAAGGCGCCAACGCCTCACCGGGATCCTCAGATTCCGAAACGGCGACGCCCTTTCCCTGGCGAAAGCGGATTTCCCAGTTCCACTTCCCCGTTTTATCGGGAGCCAGGTGAGCCCGCCATTGGTTGCCTTCGGTGGCCGATGTTTCCGCCGCGTTGCCGTCCGCCGCGAAGTAGCCGGGGACGAGGTGCCTTGGCGATCCGGATTCGTGGGTGAAAACGACATCGAACCGGTAATCGACAAAGGGATTGGGATCGTCGTCGGCTTCCCGAGTCGTCGGACCGTTCAGGGTCAGCGTGACTTTGTGCCACTGTTTGAGTTCGCCGGAGAGGACGACGTTTTCTTCGCCACGGCTCTGGGCGACAGGGAAATGAGCGACGATGGTTGCCGCGAAAAAACACCACAGGGAGTTGCGACGCGAAGTCATGGGAGTGAGGGGAAGTTTCTTCCATTCGAGATAGGAGATAGCGATAAACCCCGAAAAATGGAAGCAGATCCGTGGCGATGCCAAAATCATTCCATTCGGGAGAGAGCCCAGCCGATCCAGGCGGAAAATCCGCCCAGTGCCGACCCCAGGATGATGGCGGCAATCTGCCATAAGCGGTTCCTGGCTCCCAGCAGAGTGAGTCCGGCGACGAAAAGCAGGGTCATAACCACGCCGATAGCGAGGTAGGCGGTTTCGGAACCGAGATCCGGAATGATGTCCTGGAAGATGAGGAACACGACCGGGGCGAAACCCGGGGCGGCCAGCAACCAGAAAGTCAGATCTCCCGTTTCCCAGCGGCCGTGATCCACCAGCAATTGAAAGAGAATCGGAAGGTAGAGAGAGATGATCGCGAATGCCGCCGAGATCGCGTGGCGCCGGAGGTGAGGACTCATCGGATCATCATTGGGTTCCCGTGAGGTAGGCGAGAAGGTCGGCGACGTCCTGCTCGGTGAGCGCGGCCTCGATACCCTCGGGCATCAGGGATCGACCGAGCCCTTTCATGGCGGCGACGTCTTTTCGGGGAAAGGTCTTTTCGAGCCCTCCGGGCATCCGTACCGTGACCTCGGTGGCGTCCTCGCGAGCGATGATGCCGACGACGGTTTCCCCATCGTGCAGATCGAATGCGAAGGCCTGGTATTGCGGCGCGACTTCGGCATTGGGATCGAAGACGTTCTTCAGGATCGAATCCGCTCCGGCGGTCTTGAAGGTGGCCACGTCGGGCCCGACGACCACGCCCTGGCCATCAGGAGCCTTGTGACAGGTGATGCAGGCGCCCTT
>JAGRPB010000307.1 GCA_020439945.1 Verrucomicrobiia bacterium | reverse complement strand
GGCGTGCATCGCCGCGGCGATCATGACCAATAAGGCCACGAGGAAGAGGGAGGCGGGTTTCAGGAATGGATTCATTCTTGGTGAGGTCTTGGTGAGGGGTTCGTTCGGGTTTCGATCCGGCAGGTTGTCAGCAGGGCTGGGGGCGGCTCACCGGAACACCAGTTCCCCGAACACGGACATGTCATGAAAAGTCCGGGACTGGATGTTGGGTGACCAGAGATAGACCACGGCATCTCTCGACGTCTCAGCGCCCTGGGGGAACTGGTTGCGGCCGATATTCATGGTCCAGGTGGCGCCGGGCTTCGGCGGCTCGACCTCCAGGGTGGCGAAAGGGACATGCAACTCGGCGGTCCAGACTTTCTGTTCCTTGTCGATGTGGACGGCGTAATCCCAGTCGCCGTTCCAGTTCAGTTCGAAATCCTGGTAGAGCGGGTGATCGGGCGCCTCGTGATAACCGAAGCGGCGGTCGAGGGCGGAATCGGGCGCGGGATTGATCATGAAATGGTAGTAGAGCCGCCGCGTGCCGATCGGGTCGATGACCAGTTCCAGGTTCTCCTGTCGCCACGCGGTCCCGTCACGACCGACGGGCTCGATTCGATCGAGTTCCCCCGGAGTGGCAACCCGGGCGCGGAAAGCGATCGTGAGGCCATCGGCGTCGTGGCCGATCTTGAACTGCGTCTCGCTGAGCCCCCGCCCCATCGCGATCTCGCCGACGTCCTGGAACTCCAGCTTCTCCCAGGCCGGGTCATCGAGTTTGCCATCGAGCGTGATTCCCTCGACCGGGTGCGCCTCGGTTCGCTTCTTGCCGACGCCGGGCAGGACGCCTTTTTCCCGGAGCAAATCGAAGTCCCAGTTGAAGGGCGCGCCCTTGCCGATTTGGCGATGGACCTTGTAATCCGACCCGGCAAAGGGTCCGGGCAAGCCCTCGATCTCGGTCGGTTTGCCGCCGGGCCAGATGCGATCGCGGGTGGCGAGGAAGTCCTTCACCTTTTCCTTGAGCATGGCGAGGGTCGTCTCGCTCGGCGCGAGCCGGTAGCTGCGGTAGAAATGATAGACCAGCGCGTGGGACTTGAGGTAGTCGTATTCCAACGAGATCAGCCGCAGGCGCGCGCGGACCGCCTCGTCGTCTCCTGCCGCCGCCACGGCCCGCTCCAGGCTGCGATCCAGTTCCTCCAGCATTTCCGGCGGATAGAAAAACCGGCAGAAGCCGCCGCGCCGATCGGTCAGGGTCGAGGCCGGGCTGTTCTCGGGGTCGGCGCGAAAGAGCCACCAGAAGTGATCCATCCGCTCGTCCAGCGCGGCGAAGAAATTCTGCATCGCGGGCGCGGCCTCGCCGAAGGCGGCGTTGACGTATTCCGCGCGCAGCGCCACCGGATCGACCTGCGGATCGTGCAGGGCCCGGAAAAAGGCGTAGTAGCCCGGACCGCCGAGACCCCAGGGATACCAGTTCCCGGCGCTGTTCTCGATGATCCCGCCACAGAGATACATCCCCTGGATCCGGTTTTCCTCGAACAGCCGCACCATGTGGACCGCGACCCAGGGCGATACCTGCGGATGCACCGTGAGCCATTCGGTGGCGTAGAGCGACTTGGGGATCTCCTTGGCTCCCCAGCGTTCCCACATGGCGAAGTCCTCTGGACGATACCGCGTCAGGCGAATGGCGACGTTGCCCGGGAAGGAATCGAAGGACTTCGGCGGCAGCCGGGTCGGCTGGTAGGAGGTCATCATCACCGTCTTCCCGGGCCGACTTTTCTCGAGACGTTCCGCGAGGCGTCGGTGAACCTGCCAGACGCGCTCGCCCGGATCGGGATGGACGGCGCGGCAGTCCTCACACTCGCAGGGCACGTAGCCGTCGGTCTGCTCGAGTTCCACCCACTTGAACCCGCGGTCGAGTTGCCGCTCCATCTCCGCGAGCATCAGGTCCTGGACCTCGGGATTCGAGATGCAGAGATGGTTGTTCTTCGGGCTGCGGATGCCGTCGGCTTCGGCGAAATATTCGGGGTGGTCGGGCCAGAATTCCTTCTCCGGAACCGCGTGGATGTAGGAATGCCCGCCGTAGTCGAAGAGGAACTCGGACTCGCCGAACATGTGGTTGGCGAATCCGAAGGCCATCGCCTCCAGGTCGTCGCCCGCGCGGATCGCATAGCTCGACATGCGCCCGCCGAGGTAGCGGAAAATCGGCGACCAATGTTCGTCGAGCGCGCCATCGACCACGAGACGATCCGCCTTCGGGATGTGCGTGCCGAGTCGCCCGGGCATGAGGAAACGCACCCCGACCTGGCTTTCGAGAAAGGCGGTCACCGCCTTGAAGGAACCGTAGACGCCGGTCGTGCGGGGTCTCGGTCCATCCGCGATGACTGCCTCTCGATCTTCCCCGACCAGGAAAATGTCCCGTTCGACCACCCGATTGTGGTAGCCCCAGTCCTTGGTTTCCTCCACCGCAATCCCCGCCCGTCGCGCTGCCTCGGACCAACCGAGATAGATCGCGGGCGTAGCTTTCGGAACCTTCGACTCGGCCACGATCGGCAATTCCACGCCCGTCGCTTCGCGCAGGTAGAACTGCAGCGCCTCCGCCGCCTTGATGACCCGCGCTTGATCGACCGTTTCCGCACAGGCGATGACGTAGTCGGATTTTCCGTCGGCGATGAGGGTAATCTCCTCCGCGTTGGCGGGCGGGGTGAACAACAAGAGGCAGGCGGCGAGCAAGAATCCCTTCATC
>JAGRPB010000306.1 GCA_020439945.1 Verrucomicrobiia bacterium | reverse complement strand
AAACAGGAAGCGGAACTCTCCACCGTCGGTCCATTCGGCAAAGATCGCCGCCCAGAGGAGGAACAGGGTCATCCCGCCCCCGAACAGAAGCACTCCGCCGAGAAAGCAGGCGGCGAAGCCCCGGCTGGAACCCGCCAGTCGGTATTCCCCCACCATGCGCGATCCCGATCCGCGGGGATGGAATTCGGCCTCGAGGAGATTCCATGGCGACTCCGTCGATGCCCTCGATTTCAACCTGACCCGCAACCCATTCGTCTCCAGCCTTACGAAACCCTCATGGTGGCGAATCTCGTCCGGGGTCTTGAGGCGGAACTGCGCGTCCGCTGTCGCCTCCAGACGCCGCACACACTCCTCCGGTCCGAAGGGCAATTCGTGGTCGCAGGAAATGGGCGAAAGGCCAAACATGGGATGAATGATGGGTTTCACTCACCGGACCCAGCCCGGTTTTTCCCGGGTCTCCTTGAGTGGCCGTTCAGGATCATGATGCGGATTGGCCTTTGGAATCTCGGCAGACACAGAGCGCAGCCACTGATGAAGTCGTTGGCGCATCGCCTGCGTGCGCTCGGGCTCGGAATTCGATAGATCGCTGGATTCCGCAATGTCCTCTCCGAGATCGAACAACTCAATCCGCCCACCCGGAATGTAGCGTCCTTCGGGATCGACCCAGTCGCCGAAATACTCGATCAGTTTCCAATCCCCTTCGCGCATCACCGCGCAAGGCGTGGCTCCCCAACGCAGATCGTATAGAGGCAGATACCAAAACAGCGGGCGTGGCTCGATGGCTCCCCCTTTCAGCAACGGCACGAGGTTTTCACCATCGAGCGGCCACGATGCCGGCGCTTCCGTTCCCGCCATGCTCAGCAGCGTGGGTAGCCAATCCGTAACGTGAATGGGCGTGTCGCTGACGCTGCCCGGCTCGGTCTCTCCCGGCCAGCTGACGAGACAGGGAACGCGAATTCCTCCCTCGTAGGCGCTGCCTTTCCCGGCCCGAAGCGGCGCATTGCTGAATTGGCGTTCGCGAATGATCAGCTGATCGATCTTTCCGTCACCATCTTTAAACTGGGCTGGATCGTACTGCCAATCGACCCCGCCGTTGTCGGAAAGAAAGACGATCACCGTGTTCTCCCGTTCATCGAGTTTTTCCAATCCGTCCAGCAGCTCGCCGACGCCGCGATCCAACGTTTCGATGGCGGCGAGATAGGTCGCATTGTGAAGCCCCGTTTCCGGCGCCCCGAGGTCGCGGTATTTCTCCACCGTTTCCTCCGGCGCCACCACGGGTCCGTGGATGGTGTGATGGGCCAAATAGACGAACCACGGTTGATCCCGGTGTCGCTCGATAAAATCCAGCGCCTGCTCGCCGAGCCAGTGAACGCCCTTGTCGCCCTGTTGATGGTATTTCCAATTCGGCGGAGTCGGTGCTTCGTCGAAACCGAAAGCCGGCGCGGCCTTCGCGTCGAGGGCGACGTAGTTACCGCTTCGGGAATCGGTCAGGTGCCACTTCCCGATGCAGGTGGTGGCGTAACCTGCCGCCTTCAGGCCTTTCGCGACGGTAAAGCTTTCACGAGAAAGCGATTCGACGTAGGGCGGTTCGCTGACTGGCGCCCATGGCGTGCCGTACCAGGGAATGACGTGCCACATGCCGTTGCGGGCCGTGTTCTGTCCCGTCAGAAGCGACGCACGTGTCGGCGTGCACTGCGGGGTGACGTAGGCGGCGGTGAATCGCATGCCGCTGGCGGCGAGCCCATCGAGATGCGGCGTCGGCACGCGTTCATTGCCGTAGCAGCCGAGCGTCGGCCAGCCCTGGTCATCGGTTAGGATGAAAAGCAGGTTCGGTTTTTCCTCCGCGGCCAGGCCCAGAGTCGCGACGAACCAAAAGAGCCAGAAAAAACCGGGTAATCGAAAAACCAAAGAGGGTTGAGTCATGGACCAAACAGAGTTGAATGCGCGCCTTTCATCACTATCGCGATCATGATGGCGCTGTCGATTCTCGTCGAAAAAGTCACTCGGATTTTGTTTGCCCTATGCCGGGCGAATCGATCGTCTTATGATTCCCAGTCACCGATTCTCGCATTCATGAAGCACCGCCTACTCGCCGCCGTTCTCCTTCTCGCGTTCGTTCCGACTCTGCAGGCTGACGATGTCGAGGACCGGATCAAGTCCATTCGCGCCGACTACAATGCCACCGAGAGCGCCGAGCTGACGGCGAAAGAGATCTCATTCGATGGAGGTAGCGAGCTTGCTGAGTTGACCAAATATCGCAATCGGGAAGGGGAGATCGTGAAGCTGAAATACGTCACCGGAAGCGATCACAGCGCAGTGACGGATTATTTCTACTTCAAGAACGGTGAGTTGTATTTCATCTACCAATCGCAGGGCTCGTGGTCGTTCGATCCCAAGGGCGGCGAAAGCGCGACGATCGATACGGGACGCGAGCAGCGAATCTATTACGATGGCGACCGGGTGATCCGGCACTTGGTCAAAGAGGTGAAATCTCGCGACCCCGATGCCATTTCAAAGCTGTTGGCCGACGCCGAAAACCAATCGGTCAACGATTCCGAAGCCGCCACGGGCTTGCAAAACGCCGGGTATCGCTTGCTCAAGGTCGAGGACCGGGCGCAGCTGGAGAAGTATCTTTACGAGGAGTGATGGGCGTTGGGGGACGTGGAAATGGTGCGCGGTCAGAGTTGCCTCCTACGCCCAAAGAGCTCGAGTCCAGTAGGGGTGAATAGCGTCGGGAGAAGTTCGCTCTATGG
>JAGRPB010000028.1 GCA_020439945.1 Verrucomicrobiia bacterium | reverse complement strand
AGATGTCGCACCGCGTGCAGAGCGGATCCTGAATGACGTGGTGATGGTAGGGGTTCATCGGGATGGCATCGGTGGGGCAGTACTGGGCGCATCGCGTGCAGCCGATGCATTCGTCGTTGATGTCGTAGCGGATCATCGACACACACTTCTTCGCCGGGCATTGCCCCTTGATATGGGCCTCGAATTCGTCCCGGAAGTACTTGATGCACGAGAGCACCGGGTTTGGAGCGGTGACGCCGAGACCGCAGAGGCTGCCGGACTTGGTGATGCCGGCGAGCGCCTCCAGTTTTTCGATGTCGCCCTTGCGGCCTTTGCCGGCGCAGAGACGCTCGAGGATTTCACCCATGCGCTTGGTGCCGACGCGGCAGTGGGTGCATTTCCCGCAGGATTCGTCCTGGAGGAAGCGCATGAAGTAGTTGGCCACGTCGACCATGCAGTCGCTGTCATCCACCACCACCATGCCCCCGGACCCCATGATGGCGCCGACCTTGCTGATTTCCTCGTAGTCGACCGGGGTGTCGGCGAGATGCTCGGGCACGCATCCCCCGGAGGGGCCGCCCATCAGGACCGCCTTCAGCTTGCGCCTGTCGGGAATGCCGCCGCCGATTTCCTCGACGATCTGGCGGATGGTCATGCCCATGGGCACCTCGATGAGGCCGCCGCGCACCACCTTGCCGGCGAGGGCGAAGGTCTTGGTGCCCTTGCTCTTCGCGGTGCCGACCGAGGCGAATTTCTCGGCGCCGTTGCGGATGATCCAGGAGACGGAGGCGAAGGTCTCGACGTTGTTGATGAGGGTCGGCTTTCCCCAGAGTCCGGACTGGGCCGGGAACGGGGGACGAAAACGCGGCATGCCGCGCCCGCCCTCGATGGCGGACATGAGGGCCGTTTCCTCGCCACAGACGAAGGCGCCGGCGCCTTCCACGACCTCGAGCTTCAGGTTGACCGCGGTGCCCATGATGTTCTCGCCGAGATAGCCGCGTTCCTCGCACTGGGCGATGGCGTTGCGAATGCGCTCGGTGGCGAGGGGATACTCGGCGCGGATGTAGAAAAAGCCCCGCTCGGCGCCGATGACGTAGGCGGCGATGACCATGCCCTCGATGACGCGGAAGGGAAACGATTCGAGGATCATCCGGTCCATGAAGGCGCCCGGATCGCCCTCGTCTCCGTTGCAGATGATGTACTTGATGTCGTTTTCTGCGGAGCGGGCGAAGCGCCATTTCATCCCGGTGGGGAAACCGGCGCCGCCGCGACCGCGGAGACCGCTGTCGAGCATTTCCTGGATGATGCCCTCGGGATCCCCTCCCTTGAGGCATTTTTCCATGGCCACGAAGCCGTCGTGTTCGAGGTAGTCGTCGATGCGGCGCGGGTCGAGAACCCCGGCGTGCTCGGTGACGCAGCGCACCTGGGGGCCCTCGAAGCGGGCGTCGACTGTCTGGCGAACGTCCTTGGAAAAGCGAGTCGGCGGATCCCAGTCCTCGTCCGTGAGCAGGGTCTCCAGGAGGTGAAAGACGTTGGCGCCGGTGCGACGGAGCCAGCTGGCGGGCTTGAAGTGACGCAACAGGATGCCACGCACATCGGTGGGCCGGACGAGTCCGTAACGATGGCGGCCGCTGTTGTAGACGGACACCTCGATCATCGGGGTCTCGAAGGAGAAGCCCTGGCAGCCGACCTTTTTCACCCGGACCGGCAGGTTCATGTCGGCGACGACCTTCTTCAATTCCTCGTAGATCTTGAACGAGCCGCCGGCCGAACAACTGGAGCAGACACAGATGCGGACTTCGCCGACGACATCCTTCCGCGAATCGTCCTCGTCGTTGGATTCACCGCTCTTGGCCTGTTCGGTGGCGAGGAAATCCTCGAGAAGACCGGGAATCTTGAAGGCCTCGACCTCGCCGTAGATGGTGTCGTCGATCTGGACGACGGGCGCCAGCATGCAGCAACCGAGGCAGGCGACTTCCTCGGTGGTGAACTCGTCGTCGGGACTGGTGTGTTCCCCCTCGCGAATCTTGAGGTGATTGCGGAAGGTCTCATCGAGAATGGCGGCTCCACTGACATGGCAGGCGGTGCCGACGCAGGTCTTGATGATGTGCTTGCCGACCGGGTGATGGCGAAACTGGGAATAGAAGGTCGAGACGCCGGTGATGGCGTCGGGAGTGATGTCGGTGATCTCCGCCAGCCGTTCCAGCGCCTGCGGCGGCAACCAGTTCCATTGCTTCTGGATCGCCTGGAGCAGGGGAATCAGGTCCTGGGACCGACGACCGATCCGCGAGACCATGGCATCGACAAGCGACAAGTCGATGTCGGCCTCGGCATTCCTTTCACAGGTCCCGGGGCAGGTTTTCGGCTGGGGGGGAGTCAGCGTGTCTTCGCTCACGGTGCGATGCGGTAGAGGTTCTCGGCGCCTCGGAGATAGAGGCTGTCGCCGACGATGACGGGCGTGGCGGAGGAATCGTCGCCCAGGGCCGGCTTGGCGATCAGTTCGTAGGTCCGGCCGGGTTTGAGGATGAACATGTTCCCTCCCTGGTCCATCAGGTAGATTTTTCCGTCGGCCAGGATCGGTGAGGAATAGAAGCCGTAGTCCGCGAACTCGGCCCAGACTTCCTCGCCGGTCTTGGCGTCGTAGCAGGCCAGGGCTCCGTCGTCGGTCCCGAAATAGATCAGGCCCTCGTGAATGAGGGGGGTGCAGACGCCGGGTTTCAAATCGTCGCCCTCCCAGAGAATCTCGTGCGTGTTGGCATCGATGGCCGCGAGCTTCGCCGCGTCGGCGGATGCGTAGACGATGCCGTCGGCGTAGGCGGGGATGGAGGCGACTTCGCCGTTCTCCAGGCAGTCCACCCGCCAGAGTTCCTTGCCGGTGGCCGGGTCGTAGGAGACGACGGTGGGATCGGCGGCGAGGATGACTTCGTCGTGATCGCCGATGTGGTGAACGGCCGGGGAGGACCAGGAGGCTCCGAAATCGCGAGCCGTCTTCCAGCGTTCCTTGCCGGTGGCGGCGTCGTAGGCGGCCACGAATCCCGCTTCATCCTGGTCGAACTGGACCAGCACGGTGTCCTGATAGGCGGCCAGTGACGAGGCATAGCCGTAGGAGTTCTCGGGGGTTCCCAGGTAGACCGACCAGAGCGGTTTCCCGTCGAAATCGAGCGCCACCAGGTCGCCGACCGCGAAACTGGCGAAGAGGCGAACGCCGTCGGTGGTCATGCTCGCCGCCGCATGACCGGCCGAGTCGGGCACCTCGACCGCCTCTGTGGGAGCGCCGCCGGCGCGATCGGCCGACGTCTGCCAGAGGATCTCGCCGCTCTCGGAATCGAGGCAGTAGATGACCCGGGCCGTTTCGTCGGCACCGGTCAGGTAGAGCTTTCCTTCCCAGTAGACGGGCGTGTTGAATCCGGGCAGGGGAATCGCGGTCTTCCACTTGATATGCTCGCCCGTCTCGCCATCCCAACTGGTGGGCACGCCCTTGGCGAATGAGACATTGTCGGCGGGACCGAGCAGGAAGGGCCAGTTGGCGAGTCGCTGCTCCTCGGTCACGAACGGAATGGAAACGGAAACGGCAGGCGCCTCCGGTTGAGCGTTGGTCACGGTCTCGGGGACGGCTTCCGGCGCGGGGGGAGCCTCGGTGGTATCGGGCACCGGAGTCGCGATCTCCGGCGGGATGTCGAGCGAGCTCTGCCAGGGCAGCGCGATCATGAGGGCGAAGCCCACCAGCACCAGGCCGACGGCGGTGACGGCCTTGCGCGCCCACCTGGCGTTCTCGACGATGTCGTCCTTCGGATCCGAGGAGTCCGGGAAGGGTGGTGCCGTCTTGAATGCTTCCAGCGATTTGAACGCGACCACCATGACCACCAGTCCGCCGACCAGCAGGTAGATGCCGAGGCGATTGAAATGCTGGCTGGTGAAAAAGGCGCGGCGGGCGATCATGTCCAGCTCCCGGACCTGTTCGCGCAGCACCTCGTCGTTGGGATTGGTCTTCAGTTGATCGATCAGTTGCTGGAGGGCCGGCGAATGGATCGGATCGGTTTTCTTGATGCTGAGGTTGTTGGCGATGAGGAGGACACAGACGATCAGCGAAAACACGCCCGCGACCTTGCCCACGTTCTTGAGCAACTGGTAGGGCAGCGTGGCGGTGTCTTTCTGGTATTCTACGACGCGCATCGGACAGATCGGGTTGGGGGAAAACGTGGGATCACACCTCGGCCGGTTCTTTTTGAGGGGCCTTGGCCGCCTTCTCGGGGTCGGCGGCATCGGGATTTCTCAGGGCCATGGCCTCGTTGTAGGCCGGGGTGCCGGGGATGAAATTGGGGCGATGCATTTCGTCGCTCGGGCAGTAGCTGCAACAGCGGCCGCAACTGAAGCAGGTCGGCTTGTGCACCTCGTAGTCGGTCCGCGTGCGCGAGACCGAAATGCCGATCAGCTTGAGGCAGAACACCAGCCCGAGGAAGCCGCCGAGAATCCAGCCGCCCATGTTCATCTGGCGACGGACTTTTTCCGCCTTGGCCATGAGTTCGTCCTCCGACGTGCCCATCTCGCGATAGGTCTTCGTCTGCAGGGTTTCTTCCAGCCCGGGATTCAACTGCTCGGCCCGGACCTGCTCGGCGAGGAAGACGGCGTTGTTGTAGCGGGACATCGGGATCGACATGCGGTGACCGATCCAGCCGCCGAGCACGATCATGACGGGCATCATCAGGAACAGGTAGCTGAGCCGGCGAACGCCGGTCTTCCGGTTTTCGCGCGCCAGTCCCGTGTTGGGCTTGTCGATGTAGTCGAAGGGACACGAAACCTCGCAGAGCCGGCAGTCGATGCACTTCGACGGGGTGATGGTGAGGTGTTTCCAGGAAAAGCGGGACATGAGTCCGAGCAGCACGCCGTAGGGGCAGAAGAAGCGGCAGTAGGGTCGGGCGATGAACATCCCGGAAATCAGGAAGCCGGCACCGAGATAGAGGTAGGGGGCGTTGCCGTTGAGCCGGAAGAAACCGATGAAGGGATCGTAGCGGCAGATGATGAACCCGGTGTTGGTGGCGGCGAACAGGATGGCGGTGCCGATATAGACGTAGGGGATCATGCTCAGCGCCACGGTGAGCTTTTTCGGCAGGGTGATGGGCTTCAGCACCACCAGGTCCTGGATGGCCCCCAGGGCGCAGACCGAGGAACAGAACACGCGCCCGAACAGAAGAGCGAACAGCAGCGGCATCACGAAGAAAATCGTGACCGTGATCGGCACCGCGTAGTTTGAATCGAACAAGCCGAGAGCCACGTTCTGGATCGACCCGATCGGGCAGACGCAGCCCTGCTTGATGAACCCGAAGTAGATCAGCGAGAAGATCATCACCCAGAAAAGGCCGCGGCGGGAGCGCTTCTTCACCGCCAGCCACGAGGCCAGGCTGAGGGCGAGAAACATCACGCCCACATCGATCCACTGCTGAGCCTGGCTGGTCGGCTTGGGAACCGTGGTCAGGGGAAAGTCATACTGGGTGGTGAATTCCGGCTGCGGAAAGTTCATCTCGTCGCCCCGAAGCAGGCCGACACCGAGAAAGAGGCTGCCGGCGAAGAGCAACGAGGCGAGGAACGGCAACACCCGGAGGGGCCGTCGGAGCGTGGCGGGTGATCTCATTGCTTGGAGGCGGGAGCCAGGGGAAGCTCGAATTTCGGGGCCAACTCCAGTTCCATCTCGGCGGCGTTGATCGGGACGCCGTGCCGGGGAACCCCGCCGATGCCCTTCTGCAGGGGATAGTCCTGCTGGTGTTTCAGCATGTAGGGCTGATCGAGCGGCACCCGCGACCAGGCGTCGGACGGGCACTGCATGGCGATGGAGCAGTTGTTGCAGTTGACGCAGATATCGTGGCGCACCTGGAGGTAAAACGACGCGTTGCCGAAGGTCTCGCAGGGCTTCACGCACTTCGCGCAGCCGATGCACTTGTCCTCGTCGATGTTGTATTCCCAGTAGGGATCCTCCACGAAGACGCGCTCGATGGCGTCGGTGGGGCAGAGCTGGTTCTCCGCCGCCGAGGTCAGTTCCGGCGCGTTGGGCTGGAAGTAGCCGAAGCACAGCTGGCAATAGCCGCAGATCGAGTAGGACTGCACGCATTTCACCGCCGAGGGCGACACCACGCAGGAGGTGGAGCAGTGCTCGCACTGCACGCACTTCATGGGGTCGATCTGCCAGACGGTGTTTTTCTTCCGGGCGCCGAAGGCGGACCAGCCGCCGACGACTCCGAGCGCGGTGCCCACGAAACCCCGCATGAGGTTTCGCAGGAAGGTGAAACGCGTGATGCGCTTCGGGGGTTTGGTCAATTGGGCCATACGGGTGGAGACGTGGGAGTCAGGGCGCGGAAACGTCGAGACAGATCATCTTGAGCGAGTCGCGCAAAATCAGTTTCCCGTCGACGAGGGCCATCGGTCCCCAGGCGTCGTGACCGTGCAGGACCTGGGCCTTGGCCATGATCTCGTAGTCCTTCAACGAGGCCCGGCACATCGTCAGTTCGCCGTGATCGTCGAGCAGGTAGAAGCGATCGTTGGCCAGGAGGAACGGTCCCAACCCGAAGCGGTTGGTCTTGCCGCTCGCCCACACAAACTTGCCGTCGGTGTCCAGGCAGACGAACTGGCCGCGCAGCGCCGCCGCGTCCTTGGGGAGGATTGAGAAAAGGTGACCCTGGTAGAAGGTCGGTGTCTGCTGCTCGCAGGCGAAAGCCGTCTTGTCGAGCTGGTAGACCGGTTGGGGAACGATCTTGCCGCCTTCCTCCTTCAACTGAATCATCATGCTCCCGGCACCGTAGCCGGCCGTGAGGAAGACCCGGCTGTCGTCGATCTGGATCGGCGAAGGCGAGATGACCGAGTGCGTCCACTCGTTGGTTTCCCAGAGCAGGGTTCCTCGATCCGCCTCCTCCGCGGACACACCGACGACCCCGCCGACCGACATGTAGACGTAGGTCTTTTTTCCGAGCAGCGTCATCGGGATGATCGACGAGTGCGACATCTTCCAGCCGTTCGGATTCGGCGTCTCCCAGAGCACTTCGCCGGTCTCGCAGTCCACCCCGATCATGAACGCCTTGCCGCCCGGCGCCAGCACCACCGTATTGCCGTCGAGCAGGGGACACTGACCGGTGTACCAGAGCGGCACCTCGGTGCCGTAGTCTGCCACCATGTCGATGCCCCAGCGGAAATCACCGGTTTCGCGGCTCACGCAGAGCGTGTGACAGCGGGGGCCGATGGAGACGATGTAGTCATCGTTCACCGCCGGCACCGTCCGGGTCATGCCGTGGTTGGCCTTGGTTGGCGCATGGTAGAAGCGGCGCCAGATCTCCTTGCCGTCGTCGATCGAGAAACTCCGCAACGCGTCGCCTTCTTTCGCGGGATCGTAGTCGATGACGTAGACGCAGCCTTTCCACACCACCGCACCGGCATAGCCTTCGCCGAGATCGACCTCCCAAAGTTGAGGTGGACCCGATTCCGGCCAGGCGTCGGCCAGCGGCACCGCGCTGTTCACGATGTTGGAGTAGTCCGCTCCGCGGAAGTTCGGCCAGTTCGCCTCGCTGTGTCCGGGTTTCCCGTCAAAGGTTTCGAATTCCCCCTCCAGGTCCACCTTTTCCGCCGGCTCGGGCGCGGTGGCCGCTGATGTTTTCTGCAGGGTGCCCGCGGCCATTTCGGCGGCATAGTCGGTGACCCGCATTTCCGAGGGCACGGAGGCCGGGCTCTTGAAAAGCAGGAAGAGAAAACCTCCGGCAATCAGGGCGACGACGCCGACGAAAGCGGCCATCAACTGTTGTTGTCCGAATCGATCCATCAACGAAGCGAAATCAATACCTCCAACAGGTCCTGCTCCGCTCTCCGTCTCCTTTGAAAAAGTCCGCGTATTTTATCCTGAGCGCGCAGAAGAGCGCAAAATACGCATAGCTTTTTCGGCTGACACGGAGGCCCGAGCGGTTGATCGTCTTCGGTTCGCTGGAGATTCATGACGTCATGAAAAAGAATTCCGAGGTCGCAAGGAGAGGGCTGCTTGGCGCCGGCCTCGTGGGCTTGGGTGGCGCGGTGGGATGGTTCGCCCGCAAATTCCAGAGCCCCTCCCAGGTGCGCAAGCCCGTGCCGACCGCGCTCGACAGTCGCTTCGTCTACGACATCAGCGAGTTTGAAACGACCGATCCCGAGCTCCTGCTCTACGATCCAGGCGAGCAGATGCCCACCGGTTTCGAGCGGGTCAAGCGCATCGAGACCGCTCCCGGCGATCGCTTCCTGGTGGCGGGTGACCGCGGCCTGAAACTTTTCAACACCAACGGGAGCGTCGAGGCCGAGTTCTCCCTGCCGGCGGCGCCGCACAGCCTGCTGGTGGCGGGTGACGACGAAATCGTGGTCGGTTTCGGCAAGGAGTTCGCCGTCTATGATTTCGACGGAACGGAAAAGTGGCGCTCGCCGAAATTTCCCCAGCGGAGCTACCTCACCTCGATGGCCTCCACCGACGACGTCTTCTACGTCACCGACGGCGGCAATCGCGAAGTCCTGATTTGCGACCGCCGGAAAGGGGAAATCGTCGATCGCTTCGGCAAGAAGGATGACACCAATCCCGGCTTCGCCGTGCCCAGTCCCTACTTCGATCTCACCGTGGCCGCCGACGGCAACCTGCGCGTGGTCAATCCCGGTCGCCTCCGGGTGGAGACCTACACGCCCGACGGGCGCTTCCAGGGCGCCTGGGGCAAACCCGGCCTCCAGGTCGACAAGTTCTGCGGCTGCTGTAATCCCGTCTACTTCACCATGGCGCCTGACGGCGGATTCATCACCAGCGAGAAAGGGCTGGCCCGCGTGAATCTCTACGGCCCCGACGGTGAATTCCGCGGCGCCGTGGCCGGACCGGAGACGCTGGTCGACGACAAGGAGCTGGCCAAGCGCGCCTGCGCCGACTGCAGCGTGGGCGCCGGATTCGATGTTGCTCTCGAAAGCTCCGGCCGCGTTCTCGTGCTCGATCCCTTCCGCATGGTCGTCCGTCCCTTCACTCCGAAGGAAAAGATCGACGCCAACACCTGACCTGCACCGTCTCAATTCCATGGAAAACGAAACGCCCCCCTCCTCGTCATCCGCGGTTTCCGGACGTCGTCAGTTTTTCGCGTCCGGCGCGCGCGTTCTCGCCGTCGGCGGCATGGCATCATTCGCGGCCTTCCAGGAATGGAAGCGTCGCCAACTCTGCGACGATCCCAACTGCATTCGGCTCAACACCTGTTCCGATTGCGTCGAACTCGGCGCCGGTTGCCAGAAGGAAAAGGCGAAGGAATTCCGCGCAAGCAACGGGCAGTAAGTTTGGACTCAAGAGGGTTGAGTCGCTGACTTGACCCTGTTGGGTCGATCGATCTTTTCCGCGTGAAAGCGGAATCTCCGCCCTACGATTTCTTGATATCGTAGGCGATCAACTGATCGAGCAGTCTCACGTAAAGTTTGCCGTTGGCGACGACGGGAACGGAATAGGTCTTTTTCCCTTCCGCCTCGGCCGGGGTGAAGCGGCTTTTCTCGGCGAGTTCTTCCGGGTTGGCCTCGATCAGGGCGATGATCCCGTCCTGGTTCTGGAGATAGAAGTGTCCCTCGGCGTAGGCGAGGCCGCATTCGCCCACCAGCCGGGCGCGGGTTTTCAGGTCGCCGGTCTTGAAGTCGAGACAGGCAAAGGTGGCGCCGTTGTCGCCGTAGACGTGGTCACCGATCTTGATTACGCCGCCCCAGTCGTTCTTCAATTTGAGGCTCTTGTATTCCTCCGTCGCCGAGAAGGCACCGCCGCTTTCCGAGATGGTGTAGAGATGCGCGCCGACGTCGGCCGAGGTCACCCAGACCTGGTTGTCGGAAACGATCGGGGTGGCGACGACGAAGCTCTTGCCGGGCCGCTCCGCCTTCCAGAGCACGCCGCCGGTTTCCGGATCGAGACCCGCGACGCTGTTGCCGGTGAGAACGACATACTGGGGTTTCCCATCAATCTCGGCCGCGATCGGGGCGCTGTAGGAAGCCGGGTCCGGCAGGTCGCCGCTTTGCCAGATCAGGTCACCGCTTTTCTTGTCGAGCGCGACCACGGCGCCCTTCGCGCCTCCGGCCTGGCAGATCAGTTTCTCGCCATCGACCAGGGGCGCCCCGGCAAATCCCCAGCCGGACATCAGTTCGCCGCCGAAATCGGTCACCAGGTTCTTCGACCAGATCACTTCCCCGTTTTTCCGATCGAGACAGGCGAGATCGCCGGCGGCGCCGAGGAAAAAGAGCAGATCGCCGTCCACCGTGGGCGTGGCGCGGGGGCCGGTGGCGTATTTCGTCTCGATGTTCTCGTAGTTGACCTGGGCGACCGCGGTTTTCCAAAGTTCCTTGCCATCGGCTTCCGAGAGAGCCCAGACGAATTCCTGTCCATCCTGGAAACCGGAACCGTAAACCGCTCCGTCCGCAATGGCTGGCGGAGCGTAGCCTCCGCCGATCGACACGCACTTCCACGCCACCGGTGGTCCGGCTTCCGGCCAGGCGTCCAACAACCCGGTTTCCGATGAAATCCCGTCACGGTTCGGCCCGCGCCACTGGGGCCAGTCATCGGCTCGACTTTTCGTCGGACCAGAGAGAATCGCGAAGGCGACGAGAGAAAGTACGAGCGAGGGCGGCGAGAGTCGGGACATCAAAGGTGGGGAGTTTTCGGGTTTCATCCGTACGAAGAAGAACCCGAACCCCGAAGATGGCTATTCGCTCTGCATTTCCGCGAATTCTGTCCGTATATCTTGTCCGCCAAGCGATCAGGACGTCCCGAACGGCTACTTCTTCAGCGCCTCGTCGATGATCGGCCGGATGACCTTGGTCCAACCGGCATAACCTTCGGGACTGAGGTGAAGGCCATCGCTGCGAAACCAGGACTCCGCCGGAGGCTGACCCGCTTCGGCGTCGGCCAGCATGGCGGCGCCGATGTCGGCGAAGTAGAAGTGGTCGTGCTTGGCGCACCAGGCGGCGATGCGATCGTTGGCGTCCTTCATGGTCGGCCACATCTCCCAGCGTTTCCGGCTCGGCTTGATGGCGATGTAGATCACCGGTGTGCCGGGAAGTTTTTCGCTGACGAGCCCGGCGAACTTCTCGAAATCGGCCGCGACCTCGGCCGGGGTGAGACCGTGGGCGACGTCATTGTCGCCGGCGTACATGAGAATGGCCTTCGGTTGATGACGCGCGACCAGCAGGTCGAAATAGTGGACGGAATCGGCGATGGTCGAACCGCCGAACCCGCGGTTGATGGTCGCTTCGCTCGGGAAATTGTTTTTCAGCTCCCACAGGCGGATGCTGGAACTGCCGACGAAAAGCAGGGCGCCCTTGGGCGGCGGCGAGGCCTCATCCTGGGCCTCGAATTTCTTCATGTCGTTCTCCCAGCGGGTGGGATCGAGCGGTTTCGGATCTTCCTTCTGGGCCAGCAGCGAGCCGGTTCCGATAACGGTGGCGAAGAGGACGAATACAAATTGGCGCATGAGGGTCATGAGCGTTCCGTATCGCGATTTGAGGCGAATTGCCAGTGGCACGTTACCGTCTGCGCCGGGTTCGAGTGCTTCCCTTGGACTTTGGTTTTCGATTTCGCTCGGCGACTTCCATCGAAGCCTTGGCCCATGGTTTCATCTTCTCCGCGCTTTCGAGGGCTTCTTCGGGGCATTGCCAGTAGGAGGTCACCATCGCTTTCCCGCCCTTTCGATGAACCTGGAATGGCGGCAGTCCGCGGGATTCGAATTCAGCGCGATTCTCCTCGTCGGTCTTGAGATAGAAAATGCCGTCGGCCACGAGACCAAACATCAAGTCATCGTGGAAAAAGCCATGACCACCGAACATGTGTTTCGCCGTCACTTCACCGGTCAGAGCCAGCAACTCCAGCAAGTGCGAGACGAGGTCGGCGTCGGAATGAGGGGGAGAAGTTTTCAGTTTTCAGGAGTGGAAAGCGGGACCTCGTGATATTCGAGCGCCCATTCGCGCATGAATCGAATTCGATTGGGCGCAATGCGGTAGATGATCAGCTCCGGATTCTCCAGCGAGCCGAGGTAACGTCGGAGCAGTGGGTTCGATTCCCAGATCTCCTCGAGCAGGCGACGATTGTCGAGAATCTCGGCGACGCCCGTGATGCGAAGCTGGTCGTGATTTGGCGCGAGGTAACACAACTCGACCTTTGGATTTTCAGCGATCTCACCGGTCTTGTGATAGCTGCGCAAATTGGCGACGTAGACAGTGAACGTGTCGGCGTCGACGCGCACGGGTGACACGGGACGGACCCGCGCCTGGTCGCTGTCGAGCGAGGCGAGCATGGGGAATTTTGCCTCGCGGATCACGGCGCGGCTCAGTTCCGGCAGTTCGGCGGGGTCGATCGGTTCGGGCTGGGGAGGAGCGGGCATGGGTGGGGGAGAGAAAAGTGATCGGTGATCGGTAAAAAAGTAGGGAAGAATGGTGAGAGTCGGCAAGGAAGTATCTGCGAAGATCAGCGTTTATCAGCGCTTCCTTTTCGCGTATGTCCTCCACGTGCGTCTTTTCTGGATTTTTCTCATTCTCGCCGTGCTGGTGCTGATTCCCTTCGCTATCTGGGGCGAGGATTTCGAGACGTGGTTTTCTCAGGAAGGCGCCATCGCCTGGCTCAACCGCTACGGAGCCTGGGCCTGGGCGGCGGGCATTCTTCTCCTCGTTTCCGATTTGTTCCTGCCGGTGCCGGGCACGGCGGTGATCTCGGCGCTGGGCTATGTCTACGGATTCTGGTTGGGTGGTTTGTTCGGCGCCGTGGGCTCCCTGCTCTCCGGTCTGCTCGCTTACGGTCTCTGCCGGAAAGTCGGTCATCGCGCCGCCGAATGGATCGCGGGAAAGGAGGGGCTCGAAAAAGGAGAGCGGATCTTTGCGGGTTCGGCGGGAGGATTCATCATCGCCCTTTCCCGCTGGTTGCCGGTGATGCCGGAAGTCATCGCCTGTCTCGCCGGCCTCGCGCACATGCCCTGGCGACGATTTGTCGTGTCACTGGCCTGCGGCAGTCTTCCGCTGGGATTTGCGTTCGCCGCGATCGGTGCGGCGGGGCAGAGCCGCCCGATTCTGGCACTGGTCCTGAGCGCGGTGGTTCCGGCGATTCTCTGGGTGAGCGTCCGGCCGTTTGTTGCGCGTCGGTCGAAGGAATCGCAGTAGCCGCGTGTGTAGAATCGACTTCAGTCGATTCCAGGACGGGGGAATGTGCGGCTGAAGCCGCATCGACTCCCTATTCCACGAAGTGTTTCACCGGATCATCTTCCCAGGCGGGTAGCTCTTTCAGCTCGGAAAATACCGACTTGGAGAGCGGCAGATTCCACTCCGACCAGAAGGGAGCGAGATCGGTTTCGCAGGCTCTGGAAAGCCGGATCACCCACTGGTCATTCTTTTCCTGCTGCGTCTTCGGCCACTCGTCCTGGGGAAGGTGATTGTATTCGTCGAAGACCTTCTTGAATGGTTCCCAACCGAACTTTTCCTGCACCTGGAGGTAGGGCTCGAGCGCGACCCACATGGCCCACTCGCTCTCGAACTTTCGCCCGTTCTTGAAATAGGCGTTCATGCGCTGTTTCCGATCCAAGGGACGGATGGCGTTGTGCGTGTTGTCGCGATTCTTGCCGATGTAGTTTTCGAATAGGTAGACCGACCACAGGTTGCAGGTGGTTTCCCCGGTGCCGGGCAGGGACCAGAGGTCGTGCTGGTGGTTGTGGCCGTATTCGTGAAAGAACCCCCAGTTGCCATCTTCTTTCAGGCTGCGGGCGTCGACCGCCTGCTCGGCATTCTCTCCGAGGTGAGCCGCGACGGGGTAGCTGCTGTGCATGGACCCGGCCGAAGTCTGGCGATCGAACACGATGCGTTCGGCGCGGTAATCGTTTCGATCGACCTGGACCAGTTCGGCGGCGGTGTCGATGAAGCCGTTCCAGACCTCCATGACCTTGTCGGGATCGTTGAGACGGCGGATATAGTCGGAAGGAATGGCGATGATGATCCGTTCCGAAGCCAGTTCAGCCCAGGGCGCCGGGCGTTTTCGGACCTCGTTCTTCCAGTCGCTGAGATCGGTTTTCCCGTAAACGTAGAGCGGGGCCTCGACGCCGCCCTCGATGGTGAAATCGAGATCGCCTTCCCTGGCGTCTTTCGGCACCCGGATGGTGATGAGTCCGCCGAGGGCGTTGGAAATCCGGGTGGTCCGCTCGTCGATCGCGACTTTTCGCTGCAAGCGCGGATAGCGGTTCCACTGGTCGCGATTCTCCAATCCGCCGCCGTAGGCCCCGATGACGACCTCGAATCCCCGGCCGACAATCTTTCCGGGGGAGGTGACGGTGATGATTTCGCCGGGCGCCGCGTAGAGCCCGGTGGGACGCATTTCCTTGGCCGCCCACCCGCCGGCGTTCCGGCCGCTGAGCCAGCCCTTCCAGGTACCGTCGAGGGATAGCTCGCGCGTGACGCGCTCGGCGTCCTCGGGGACGGCACCGGGATAGTCCGCAGCCGCCGGAATGGGATACATGACGCCGGCGGGAAGGGTCTGGTTGAACTCGTTTTCCAGCGAAATGATGGCGTCGACGAGCGGATCCTTCCCGGGCACGACGGGCGCCTCCTTCGTCGGCACGATGGGGCCGACGGCTTCGTTCAGCTGCTTCAGGGCTACCAGGAAAGCGTCGAGAGCGTCGCCCCGGAGATCGATCCCGGTTTTCAACGCGCCGATCAGTTCACCGAGTTCGCCGGCGGGAAGCGATCCCTTTGTCTCGGCGAGTCGGCGGGCGGCATCGAGTGCTTCGCTGGATTCGGTAGCGACCGGAGAGCCGATCGGCTTCATTGCTGTCTCCGATTTGGCGGGTGAGGCGTCCGGTTCGCCGGGCCGGCCCACGAACAGGGGCGTTTTCGTGTTCGCGTAGCCGTCGGGTTCGTAGCGGATCCCGGCGGCGAAAAGGATGACGTTGCCGGGAAAATCGCGAAACTCCGCATACTGTTTTGCGAAGGCCCAGGGAGTGGCGGCGGCGACGATGCCGCCCCCGGCTTTCTGGAATTCGAGAAGGCGGACGGACGCGCCTTCGCTCAGGTTTTTCTGCGCGAGGACACAGTAGACGTCGACGCTCCCGTTTTCGACATCCTCCGGATCGATGATCCGCGTTTCGAATCCGGCTTCGTCCAGGGCGGCTTTCAACTCGGTCAGTTCGGGGCCGACGCCGACCTTGGGTTGGCTCGACCGGCCGGCCCACCGAATCGAATTCCGCACCAGTGTCGCGGCGGCGGGTTGGCTGGGCAGGTCGCCGCTTTTCAGGAAACCGCCATGGCTGAAGGCGACCGCTCGCCCTCCGTTGGCCTGCGAGGCGGCGGCGACGATTTTCTGGTTCGAATCCCGCAGCAGCGCGAACGCATCCTCGCTGGTCAGGGACATCACGCCGGGAACGGCTTTGCCGAGATTGAGTTCCCCACCTTCACCGGTGATGAGCCGGTAGGTGGCGTCATCGGCGTGGCCGATCCAGATAAGCCAGAAGAAGGCAACAAAGGGAAGAAAGCGAGGCAAAAGGGGGCGCAGCATGAGTCGAGGTTATTGGGAAGACAGTTCGAAAGCCAGGGGTTCGAGCCCGGGGGTGACATCGAGGTATGCCGGTTCGCCGGGATTTTGTGACAGTCGATCGGTCTGTATGACACGGTCCGCCTCACCCTTGGTCGCTTCGAAGATGCTGGCGGTGAAGGCGAGTTTCGATTTTCCCACCGGTGGGCCGTCATTCACCGGAAGACTGAATTTTCCTCCCATGACCCGAGCGGTGGCGAAGGGCCGGGATTCGTCGCTGGGAAGAAAGGTGACACTGCCCCAGCCGACGGGATGGCCATCCATCTGCACGGATCCTGAAACGGCGACCCGCTTGGATTCGGCCGCGTACCAGCCGTTGGCCCGCATCCAGTTGTCGAGCAATGTGGACCAGGTGCCGGTGATGGGATCGCCCAGGTACAGGCCGACGCCGTGGGGGCCGCGCTGATAGACATGCAGTTCGGACGGAATGTGATGTTCGCGCAGGGCGAGGTAGAAACTGACCGCGTTCTCCGCCGGTACCACGGTGTCGGCGTCGGTCTGAAAAATGAAGGTCGGGGGAGTCTCGTCGGTCACGTTCAGCTCCGAGGACACGTGGCGGGCGGCTTCCTCGTCCTCGGCTTTGTCCGGACCAAGCAGGTTGCGTCGTGAACCGGCGTGCGTCTTCGCCTTGTCCATGGAGATGACCGGGTAGCAGAGCACGGCGAAATCAGGACGCGCGCTGGCTTCGTCGATGGCGTCGGACGTGTCGTAGGCTTTTTCACCAAACAGGGTCGCCGCCATGCTGGCGAGATGGCCGCCGGCGGAGAAGCCCATCACGCCGAGGCGATCGGGATCCACGTTCCACTCCCCGGCGCGAGACCGGACGGTACGAATGGCGCGCTGGACGTCGGCGAGCTGGGTCGGGAAATGATGTCCGTGGGAACCGAGCCGGTAGTGGAGCACGAAGGCGCTCACGCCGCGTTCATTCCACCACTGGGCGATCTGGTGACCTTCATGGTCAGCCGCGAGTCCGCCGTAGCCACCGCCGGGCGTGACCACGACCGCGCAGCCATTCGCCTTGTCCTTCGGAACCACGTAGGGATAGAGCTTGGGTCGGCCGGTTTCGGCGTCGCCTTCCTTGGCGTAGGGCGTCTTACCATCGGGCCAGAGAGGAAACGAGTCCGGCTCTTCGGCTTGCAAAGACGGGATCCACGGCAGGCAGGCGAGAGTCAGGAACAGCAGGGAAGGAAGTCGCATGGTGAGTCAGGGTTGCTTGGTTTTCTTGGGTTTGAAATCGGGATTGGGTTCCGGCATCGAGGCGTCAACCTCGGCGCGCCAGGCATGGAGCCGGGTGAGGAGTTCCTCGCGTTTCTCCGATTGCGAATCGGCGAGGTTCCTCGTTTCGCCGAGGTCGTTGGTGAGATCGAAAAGCTCGACCTTTCCGCCGAGTCCAAGATATTCAAGCAGCTTCCAGTTTTCCTGGCGAACGGCGCTGACTGGCGAGGTCGTGGGGTAGTAGTGCGGGTAGTGAAAAAACAGCGCGTCCCGCTCCAGAGACGCATCCGGATCGGCGAGCAGTGGCGCGAGATCGAGACCGTCGACGGCGTTGTCGTCCTTCTCTCCGAGCCCGGCGAGTCCGAGCAGGGTGGGGTAGAGATCGCAGGACCAAACGGGAGTGTCGCAGGTTCTCCCGGTCGACGGGGCGCTCGCTTTCGGCGCCCGGACGATGAGAGGAATGCGGACGCCGCCCTCGTAGCAGGAACCCTTGCCGGAACGCAGCGGGGAATTGTTGGCGACCTGGAGGCCGGGATGGAGTTTGCAGGTGTTGATGAAACCGCCGTTGTCGGAGGTGAAGACGACAATGGTTTCCCCGCTGATGCCGAGTTCTTCGATGCGATCGAGCACGCGACCGACATTTTGATCCAGGCTCTCGACCATGGCGGCGTAGTGGGGATTTTTCTGGATCGTTCCGGGTCGCGCCTTGAGCTTGGCTTCATACTTCGCGACCAGTTCCGGTTTGCCCTCGGTGGGGGTGTGAACGGTGTGATACCAGAGGTTGAGAAAAAGAGGGCGGTCGGCTTTCACCTCGCGATCGAGAATGGCGAGCGCCCGGTCGGTGAGGGCATCGGTCAGGTAGTCGCCTTCTTCACCGGGTTCGAGGTCGGGCACGTAGCGCCAGTCGGGATAGTAATCGTCGCCGTTGTAGGGATAGAAAAAAGTCTGCGGCGCGCCCCATAACGTACCGCCAATGTTTTCGTGGAAGCCGTGTGGCTGCGGATAGGACTCGGCCCGGCCCAGGTGCCACTTGCCGATGTGGACGGTGTGATAGCCGTTCTCCTTGAAAACTTCGGCGAGGGTGTGTTCCTCCAGCGGCAGCGAGTCGAGGCAGACGGGTTCGAGCAACTCGCGCTTGCCGCGTTCGAGAGCGGCCTCGCGCCAGATCGTCATGTGGAGACGGGCCGGATGCTTTCCGGTCATGATCGAGGCCCGGGTCGGCGTGCAGACCGGCGAGGCGGCGTAGGCGTCGGTGAATCGAATACCCTCGCTGGCGAAACGATCGAGGCGGGGAGTTTCGTGGAGGTCACTGCCGTAGCAACCCAGGTCCGCCCAGCCGAGGTCGTCAGCGACGATGAGAACGACGTTGGGAAGGTCCGAGGCTCGGGAAACGGGCACGATCGCCAGCAGCGATGCCGCGATCAGCCAGGAGAGGGAAATTCGCATGGCCAATGTCTAGCGAAAAACCCATCGCAGGGCCATCCCAAAGGAGAGGCGACAATCCTGTCGCCCTTTTCAAAAGAAATCGAATTGTGAGGGCGACAGGAATGTCGCCCCTCCTGTCACGCCCCGAGTTCGTCCTTCAACGACTGGATCTCGGCCTTCAGCGTGGCGACCTCTTCGCGCAGCCCGGCCATCTGGTTTTCCATCTCCTCGCGCCATGTCGGACTGGCGACCGTCTCGGATGCCCGAACTGCCGGAGCGGTGGCCATGCCGCCTTCCGGTTCTCCGCAAAACAGGTGAATGTAGGTGGCAACGCGTCGTCCGCCTCCCGCCGGGATGTGCTTCACCAGCGGGTCGGGTTCGTATTCACAGAGACGATGCAGAGCGCGCTCGGTGGCTTCGACATCGGAGAAAGGATGCAGTCGCTCGGTGCGCTGGCGGAGTTCGCCGGCGGTTTGCTGGCCTCGGAGGAGAAGCACGCAAATGAGGGCCCGCTCGGCGACGGTCAGCGAAGGGAAGACCTGCTCGAGGGTGTGCTTGTTTTTCGCCACCCGGGCGCCGGCCTGGTGGACGAGAATGGCGAGATGCTTGTAGCGTAGACCCTCCATCGCTTCCTCGACCTCGTCGGTGCCGAGATCGGTGACCGGTTCCCGGTTGCTCGATTGGTTGCAGGCCGAATGGAGCGCGTTGAGCGTGAGCGGATAGTAATCCGGAGTGGTCGCTTCCTTTTCGAGCAGACAGCCGAGCACCCGAGCTTCGGCGAAGGTGAGCTGGAGAAGACCGGTTTTCTCGGGAATCGATGCCTCGGTGGGCGTTTCGTCGGTTTCCGATTGGTGGAGGGTGTCGGGATCGTTCATGGAGGGGTGGGGAGTATCGGCGAATTCTCCCTTCGGGAAAACGAGGAATTCACGTTCAGGAACGTGTCAGCCAGGCGAGCAGACCGAAGTAACCGAAAAGAAATCCGCTCTCCGCGATCAGCCACCAGGTCGGTACCGGCGCGAGAAAATCGATCGCCGTTTGTACGATCGCCACGCCCAGCCCGGTGAAGGCAAAGACTCGAATCCATCGCCAATGACGATCCACCTCGAAGGACGTCCAGATCACGAGAATGCCGAGCCAGGCATAGAAAAGCGATAGCGAGCGCGAGAGGTAGGCGACCATCGGCAGGTCGGGCAGTTCGCCGAGCCCGATTCGCTGGTGAATGCGATCCATCCAGGCATGTGGCATCATCACCGCGAAGAAAGCGGAGCACGACACGGCCCCCAGGCTGCGCAGCATGAGCGTGACGACGCGGTGCCGAGTAGAAGTAAGGGTGTCGTTCTCGGAGGCGCCGCCACTCATCCGCGAATCAGGATGACGGTGAGTTTCTTTGGTCCGTGGGCGCCGAGCACGATGGTGCGCTCGATGTCTCCGGTGCGACTCGGGCCGGTGTGCAGGGTGATGAGACTGGGGAGGTCATCGCCGTAGCGCTCCCGCACCAGGGCCATCGCGGCGGGCAGGTCGGGCACCATTTGATCGGTCGTGGCCAGGACAACGTGATGGGGAGGCAGAACGGAGAGCGCGCGTCCGCCGGCGCTGCGGGAGGTCAGCAGGACACTGCCGGTCTGGGCAACGAGGGCGTCGCAGTTGGAAAAGCTCACTTCGCTCGCCTCCAGGGTCGCTTTGTCATAGTCGGCGCCGGCGGAGTCATCGATGATCAGCGCCTTCTCATTTTCCAGGCCTGTCGCGGCCAGGGCCTGACGAGGAAGCTCGGCCAAATGGCAGGCGCCGCGTTGCCATCCGTGCGTCTCACGGAGTGCGGCGAGTTTCGCGTCGAGTTCATCCCGGGAACAGACGATGAATTCCGTCTGCAACCGTTCGGACCATTCGCGAAAGCGCTCGATCCGCGCATCGAGGTCATCACCGACCAACGGCAGCAATTCGCGATACCGTTCGGCATCTCCGTGCGCCGGCAGGCCTTGACGGCGAATCTGCAGCGCCTCGCGAATGCGGTGCATCACCAGGTCACGGTCGTCGGAAATCTGAGCATTCATCACCAAGTAGGAAAAAACTTTTCGCGTTTATTTGCGCCCATTCGCGGTGCCATTTCGCTCGGCCCACCATTCACGAAACGATCTCTCAGGTGGATTTGGCAAGGTGCGACAGCGGGTCCAGGCCTTGGCGGGATCGATGGATGAACCCAGCAGTGGTGACGCGAGTTTTTGGAAAAGTCGCCCGGCTTTTCCGGCCATCGCAAAAAGTCCCGGCCTGGCTGCCAGCGTCCGGTAGCCGCGAAAGGCGAGTCGCTCCCACCACGCCGGCTGGGCCGCGGCGGCGTTGCGACGGTTGTGGAGCAGGTGATGATGGAGATCGATGTGAACCGGGCAGGTCTCGGTACAGGCGCCGCAAAGGGAACTGCTCGAGGGGAGGTGCTTCCACTCCTGGAGCCCGCGGAGATGCGGGGTGATCACACTGCCAATGGGGCCCATGTAGGTGGTGTCATAGGTGTGGCCGCCGACGTTCTTGAAGATGGGGCACATGTAGATGCAGGCGCCGCAGCGAATGCAGTGGAGCGCGTCGCGTTGTTCGGCGTCGGCCAGCAGGGTGCTTCGACCGTTGTCCATGATGACGAGGTGGAACTCCTCCGGTCCATCGGTTTCGCCCGGCTGACGCGGGCCTCCGATCATGGTGGTGTAGCCGGTGATGTGTTGACCGGTGCCGGCGGTCGCCAGCATCGGCAGGAGCAGGGCGAGGTCGTCGAGAGTTGGCAGCACTTTCTCGATGCCCATGATGGCGATGTGGACCTTTGGCAGCGAAGTGGAGAGCCGACCGTTGCCCTCGTTGGTGCAGATCACCATCTGGCCGGTTTCGGCGACGGCAAAATTCACCCCGCTGATGCCGATGTCGGCTTCGAGATATTTTTGACGGATGGCCCGGCGGGCATCCATGGTCAGCGCGGTGGGATCGTCGCTCGTTCCGGCCCCGGGACCGAGCTTGTCGGCAAAGAGTTCCCGGATTTCCTCGCGCCGCAAATGCATGGCCGGGGCCACGATGTGAAAGGGATGTTCGCCGCGCAGTTGGACGATGTATTCACCGAGGTCCGACTCGACGACCTCGTAGCCCTCGTGTTCCAACGTCTCGGTGAGGTGGATTTCCTCACCGGTCATCGATTTCGACTTCACGATGCACTTCGCGTCGTGCGCCTGGATGACGCCGCGGATGTAGTCGCGAGCGCGGTCGCCATTGCGAGCGAAGAATACCTTGGCGCCCCGAGCCTCGATTTTCTCGACAAACTCGGGCAGGTAGCGATCGAGGTTGTCCACCGCTTCCGCCTTCGCTGCCGAAGCCGCTTCACGCGCCGCCTGCCAATCCTGGAATTCCGTTTCACGCTGCGCCCGCGCCGCCAGGTAGCCGGTCATCGAACCGCGCAGAAAAGCGCGAGTATCGCGCTTCTGGGTGTAAGCGGCGGCGGCGGCCTTGAAGCTGGATGATCTGGCGGGCATCGAGAGAGTTTTTAGTTTTCAGAATTCAGTTTTCAGGAAGACCGGTGGCGAGGACTTCGGCGAGATGGAGCGTTTTTGGCTGAGCACCTTCGGTTTTGTTCTTCTCCAGCCAGCCGTTGATCTGCATCAGACAGCTCGAGTCGTTCGAGACGATGAAGTCGGCTTCGGTCGAGAGGGCGGATTCGCATTTCACCTCGGCCATGGCTTCGGAAATGTGGGAAAATTTCACCGAGAAGGTGCCGCCGAATCCGCAGCAGCTTTCGGCCTCGCCCATCTCGACGAGTTCGAGTCCGGCGACGTTCTCGAGGAGTTTTCTCGGCTGGCTCTTGATGCCAAGTTCGCGCAAGCCATGACAGCCGTCGTGAAAAGTGACCTTGTGAGGAAAGCGGGCGCCCACATCGGTGACACCGAGTTTCGAGACGAGGAAATCGGAAAACTCCCAGACTTTGCCCGAAAGTTCCCGCGCAGCCTCGGCGTGAGCGGTTTCGCCGAGCAGTTCGGGATTGAACACCTTCAGCATGGCGCCGCAGCTGCCTGACGCGGACACGATGGCGTCGGCTTCCGCGCCACCGAGCAGATCGACCATCCGCGCCGCGAGTGGCCGGGCCTCGTCCCAGTAGCCGGCGTTGAAGGCGGGCTGGCCGCAGCAGGTCTGGCCCTCGGGATAAATGACTTCGTGGCCGAGCCGCTCAAGCACCTTCACCATCGCGATACCGGCGCTGGGAAAGTAGTGATCGACGAAGCAGGGAATGAAGAGAGCGACGCGCACAGGGAAATAGCAGGCAGGGGAAACGGAACGACCGAAGGTGGCGAGGTGGACGCGGCGCGTCAATGGGCCAGTTCGAGGGCCGGGTCGTCGATTTCCTTCATCCGGGCGCGAAGCTTGGCGTCGAAATCTGCGGCGACGGCTTTCTGTTCGCCGGTGAGTTCGCCGATCAGGTTCGTGTTTTCGCCAGGGTCGGCCTCGAGATCGTAGAATTCGTCGCGCTCGGGATTCAGAAAATCGCGGATCAGCTTGTAGTGGTTCGACCGCCAGCCGCGCATGTGGGTGTGGCTCTGGTGCTTGGTGGAGTATTGGAGGAAAATCTCGTTTTCCCAATCGACGGGCGCATCGCCCTTGAGCAGCGGAACGATGCTGTGTCCACGCAAACCGGCGGGAATGTCCGCCCCGGCGAGATCGGCGAAAGTCGGAAACCAATCCAGATTCGACACGGTCTGGTCGATGACCGTACCCTCTTCAATGACGCCCGGCCAGCGAACCAGGGTCGGGATCAGGACCGAGTTGTCGTAGAGGTTGGGGCGTTGTCCGGTGGGAATGTTCTCGGTGGCGGGCGGCAGGGCTTCCTTCTTGAGCAGCCAGTGGCCGTTGCCCTTATGCCAGATCCCGTTGTGGCCCATGTTGTAGCCGTGGTCGGCGGAGTAGATGATGATGGTGTTTTCGGACAGCTTCAGTTCGTCGAGCTTCGCCAGGATCCGTCCCACATTGCGATCGACACCGCGAACGCTGGCGAGGTATTCGCGCATCATCTGCTTGGCGCGCTCGACGTCGAGGCCGGGATAGTCCGGATTCGAGAGCTCGGGATCCATCGATTCGAACGGCGCCCAGTCCTCGGGCGCGACGGGCAGCCACTTGGCGTGTGGCGAGCGGAAATGAACGGCGAGAAAAAAGGGCGACTCGTGTTTCTTGGCGAGGAATTCGAGGGCGTGCTCGGTGAAAATGTCGACGGTCAGACCCTGGAAGGGCTGATATTGCCCATCCTTTTCCAGCTTCGGATTGTCGGGAGTGGTGCCGCCATCGAGAAATCCCATGAAGTAGTCGAAGCCGACCTTGGTGGGATGGCACTCGGGTCTTTCACCTATGTGGTATTTGCCGATGAGGGCGGTTTCATAGCCGGCTCCCGACAGGGTCTTGGCGAGGTTCGGCATGGCCGGATCGATGCCAGGCTGCTCTTCCGGGTTGTCCTTGAAAAAGCGATCTTTCGGCTTGATCCAATCCGTGATGCCGACCTCGGTGCCGTAGCGACTCGTCATCAGGGAAATCCGGCTCGGCGAGCAGACCGGTGTCACCGTGAAACTGCGGGTCAGGTAGGCGCCCTGGCTCGCCAGTTTGTCGAGATTCGGCGTGTTGGCGTTGGGATCGCCCGATCGCCCGAATGCCCAAGGTGCCTGATCGTCGGTGAAGAGAAAGAGGATGTTGGGACGCTCCGCACTGAGGGCGATGCTCGAGAGCGTCGACGTCAGAACCAGAAAACCGAGGCAGAGAAAAGAGAGAGAAGGTTGGCGCTTCATGCCGTCCAACTCACTTCTTTTTCCCGAACTTGTCCAGTTCCTTGCCGCGGACCACGGTCCCGTCTTCGAGGACCAGCGTGAATTCGCCCCGGGAGCCGTCCGCCAGTTGTTCGAGTTCGGTACGTGCCTGGAGAACCATCATGCAGATGGTGTTGATCTTGGCGCGTCCGTGATCGGCGTTGTAGCGGAGCAGTTCCTTCATCATGTCCTCTTTCTTGAAACCCTTGCCGGTTCCGAAGGCGCCGTCGGTCATGAAATAGATCGTGTCGGGTTCCATGTTCATCGCCATGCGCAGCGGCCAGCGCCAGTCGGTGCCGAAGGAGAGCGGCGTGTCCTCGATCTGCTTCAGCGTCTTCCGGATGTTGGCACGCGAGGCGGTGATGTAGTCCGATTCGGGCAGTTTGTCTTCGCCCTCGGAATAGTGATAAAGGGCCGATTTCTTGCCGCCGTCGTGCCGCTCGTCCTCCGACCAGCCCTCGTACCAGACGTATTCCTTGCTCTTGTCTTTGACGATGTGGGCGATCTTGCCATCCTTGTAGGGTTTCGCCTTGGTCGTCTCCTGGCCGGCGTACCAGGCGGGACCGGAAAACATGATCAGCTGGTATTTCACGCCGTTGGGAAGGGCCTCGATCGACTTGGCCAGTTCCTTGCGCATCAGCTTGTCCTTGGCGCCGCTCATGGAGGCGGAGAAATCCACCACGAAGACGACCTTCTTGGAAATCGATTTGGCGCCAAAGAACGACACCATCCCTCCGTCGTCTCCCATGTCGAATGACATGCTGGAACCGAAGTTGTCGCCCATGCCGATGGGGTCGAACGTGGTCAGCGTGGATTGAATCTCGGGCATCGCGACCGAGGAAGCCGCGGCGACCGTCGTTACCTGCATCTGCGCGCTGGCGGTCTGAACCGGCGCTCTCTGGACCTTCTTGATCTCCTTCTGCTCCAGCTCGTTCGAATCGAGATTCGGCAAGGCCGTGGCGGTGATCTGCGGTGGATTGGGGCGCGGTTGAGAGACGACGTAGAATCCCAGCAGAAGAGCGATCACCACGTGTGCCAGCACGGCGACGGTCAGAGCCGATACCTTTTGTTTTCCGTCCGATTCCTTCTGCTGGGCGTGCACCATTTCGCCTTCGCCCACGATGAAGGCCCGGTGATGGTCGTGATCGAATTCGTAGTCGGGTTCCCCCTCATCGTGCGGCATCGCCATGGGGACGCCCTCTTCCGGAGCCAGGCTGACGTGATGGGGGTGCGGTTCGTGATCCTCGGCAATGGCCGCCACTGCCACGACTGCCGGAGCTTCCTCGGAGGACGCCTCTTCGGATTCCCCTCCGCCGGGAGGTTTCAGGGGGCGCGCGGCCGGAACCACCGGCGTTGCTTCCTCGGTCACCGAAGCCTTTTCAGCCTCGGCCTTCCTGGCGGCCTTGGCGGCTTCAGTGGCCTGATTGGCTGCCGCGACCTTGGCTTCGTGCTCGGCCAGCAAATGGTCCAGAGATTCATCACTGATGCTGGCGTCCAGTCGACGGGCATGTCGATAATGCACCAGCGCGGTCGCCGCATCGCCCAGGTGAAGCAGCGTCTGCGCGTAGACCAGGCGGGCCCACGAGGAGTCGGGACGCGCGGCGGCGTAGAGGGCCAGCACCTGCTTCAGACCTTCCCAGCTCTGGCATTGATTCGCCAGTTCGACGATGCGATGCGCCTGGGAATCCTCTTCCGGCGCAACCGGCGCTTCGCGGAGCAGTTGATCGAATTCTTCGCCGGCGCCACGTTCGGCCAGTTTGGAGGCGAGTTCGAGTCGGACGGACCAGTCTTCCGGTTCAGCGTCGAGGCCTTGTTTCAGCAGTTTCTCTACGGGATTCATTGTCTCGGAGGGGGGGACCGAGAGAGATGCCGCCAGGGAGGAATCCCGGCCGATCTCACTTTACTTTCAGGCCATCGACCTTGTCCGTGGTGGGCAGGTAGCGGTAATAGACTTCAAGCATCAAACAGCCCCAGGCAGTGTTCATGATGTGGGAATCTTCCGCGCCATGCCCACCCACGCCGGGCTTCGTCCATGAGCCGTCGGGATTCTGGGCGTCCAGCAGTTTCGCCTGGAACTTGCCATTGTAGTCCTCCCATTCCTTTCCGCCGTTGAGGAAAAAGACCTGGGTGTTGTAGTAGGGGGCATAGAAATTCGAACCGGGAGTCGGATTGGCGTATTTCCCGGTCAGGTAAGCCAAGCCTTTCGAGTATTCCTTGGTGTCCATCTCGTCCCAGATCTGCATCGCCAGCAAGGCCGCGCCCGTCAGGGTCGGTTTCCCTTCGGCTTGGTCCGGGGTGTATTTGAAGGCACCGGCGCTGTCCTGAATTTTCTTGAGGTAATCCATCGTCTTGTCGAGGGCGCGGTCCACTCCCGAGAAATTCTCGCCTGTGTTGTGAGCCGCCTTCAGGGCCTGGATCTGCCAACCCGAGACCGACATGTCTTCGCGATTGTTTTGGGCGTAGCCATAGCACCAGCCACCCATTTTGGTCTGACCTTCGACAATGTGATCGACCGATCGCTTCAGTACCGATTTCAAACCGGGGACCGGCTTGCCACTCTCCTTGGTCATGGTGTAGAGCTCGCTCAGGGCGTAAACCGCAATGGCGTGTTCGTAGGATTTGTGGTTACCGCCTTCGCCGTTCCACATCAGGCCATCGCGTTCTTTGGAAACCTGGATGAGATACATCGCCGCGCCGACCACGGCGTCGCCGAATTTGGGGGATTCCGGCGTTTCACAGTGCCCGAGGAAGGCCAGCAGCGAGAGCCCCGACATGGCGCTGTAGTATTTCTTGCCGAAGGAGCCATTCTCATTCTGCTGCGTGGCCAACCACTCGAGCGCATTGCGGACGGCCTTCTCGGCGCGGTCTTCGCCCCCGCTTTCGCGCAGGCGCTGCATGCGCTGCGACATGCTGCAACGGGAACGCATCGCGGGAGGAATCGCCGCCATGTTGGACACGTCGCCGAAACCGCTCATCGACATGCCGAAGCCGGCGGTCCCGTCGTTCAGGGTCACCATCGTCAGGTCCTGCGAAACGTCCGTCACTTCCGGCAGGGCCACGGCGGAAAAGGACTCCACGCTCACCACCGGCTGAACGCTGGCAACGGCCGTCGCCGTTTTCTGCTGCATCCGGGTCACGGTCTGGTTCTCCACGCTGTCCTCGTTCGAATTGGAGACGGCCGAGGCGGTGATCTGCGGAGGATTCGGTCTCGGCATCGCCACCACATAGAGTGTCAGGAGCAGCCCGATCACCACGTGAACCAGCACGGCAACAGTGATGGCGGACAGTTTCTCTTTGCCGTCGGAATCCTTCTCGTGAGCGTGAACCATCTCGCCTTCACCGACGATGAAGGCGCGTTCGCCATGGTGAACTTCTTCGCCTTCCCCATATTCCCCCTCGTCATCGGCGATCGCGACAGCCACCGCCGGTTCGTCCTCGTCATCATCGGGTTTCACCGCAGGCTCGACCGGCGCCTCCTTCGCTGTCTCGGTGGCTTTCTGGTCACCGCTCTGTGGCGGTGCCATCGGCTTGGGCGAGAGGGGAACCGCCGGAGGCACCACCGGCGTGATTTCTTCGGGCTCCTCTTCCGCGACGACCTGAACCGCTCTCGGTGTTTCCGGCTCGTCCTTTTCGACCTTCGCCACGGCCACGGCGACGGCTTCATCGTCACCGGTGTCGTCGGTGACTTCCACCACCGCGACCGACTCTTCCTGAGCGGTGGCCAGCTCGCCCTCGATATCGATCGACGGATCGAGCACGGCGGCCACGTTGAAATGCGATTCCGCCTTGGCCTTGTCACCCTCGGCGCGATGAAGGCGACCTTTCAGCAGGTGTCCCTGTCCACTCGCCGGATTGGCTTCGAGGAAAACGTCGAGCAACTCGTGCGCTTTCTGCGGAAAATGTTCCGCCATCAACTGCGCGGCAAATACCTGATCCTTTTCCGTGGCGGGAATCTCGGGCGCTTCCGCCAGCAACTTCGCCGCAGCCTCGGCATTCCCGGCTTGGGCGTGTTGCGCTGCCAGCGAACGACGGACAGCCCAGTTGTCGGGCGCCGCAGCCAGCGCCTTCTCAAGAAGGTTGATTTCGTGGGACATAAACAGGGGGTAGGTGGGGGAACCTGCGGGGGGACAAACTTCGACGGGCGAACCGGATGGATTCCGAATCGCGGAGGACCGGAAACATAGCGGGGTTCGCACCCCTGAGTCAATCCTCGTGAATGATTGAAATCAGGGCGCGAATTGTGTGACAGAAAAGTCGCGCCGAAGCCGAAATTTCAGGGCTTACGCCCAATACTCGCTACTCGCCAAGCGAGCTGCCCAGAGCTTTTTCCATCGCCCGCTCCACGATGATCGCGGCCAGGGCTTCCGTCGCCTCATCCAGCGCCTGGTTCGCCTTCTTCAGCCGGGCCGCGTCGCGGCTCGGAACCTCCACCGCTGCTCGTACCGCATCGGCCGCTTCCCGGATGGTCGCCAGTTCGGCTTCGTTGAGCGCGTCACCCGCCGCGGCCAGGGCCCGGTCGACCGCGGGCAAAAGCTCGTCACTTTTCAGTTTCGCCTCCGTCCAGATCCGCTCGTTCATGTCATCGAAGGCGTGATCGACCGATTCGGAAATCATCGCTTCGACCTGCTCGTCATCCACGTCGACCGCCGCATCGCGGATTTCCAGCACCTGATCCCTGCCGGTCGCGGTGTCGCGGGTGAGCACGTTGAGTATGCCGTTCTCATCGATGGAAAACTGCACGCCGACCCGCGCGCTACCCTTCGGGCCGGGAGAAAACGCGACCTCGACCTGTCCCAGTTCCCAGTTGTCCTTCGCCATTTCGCGTTCGCCCTGGAGCACCCGCACGAGCATCATTTCCTGATTCGCCACCGCGTTGGTGAACAGTTCGCCCGCCTTCGCCGGTATCGTGGTGTTGCGCGGAATGATCACGTTCATCAGACCGCCGAAGGTCTCGATCCCGAGCGACAGCGGCGTCACGTCGAGCAGCACCACGTTGCGAACGCGCCCACAGAGAATGCCCGCCTGGATTGCCGCGCCGAGCGCGACCGCTTCGTCCGGATGCTGGCTGAGGTCAGGCGTCATGCCGAAAGTTCTCTCGACCAGTTCCCGCACCATCGGAATCCGGCTGCTGCCGCCGACGAGGATGACCCGGTCCAGGCCGGACACAACAGGGTTGAGTCCCGGACCTGACCCTGTTGAATCGATCAGTCCCGCCGCGCCCAGCGCGCGGAGGCAATGGGGACGGGTGCGATCGATGATCGGCCGGGCGACTTTCTCGAATTCATCGCGCGAGACGACGCGCTCCCAGCTTTTGCCTTCATGGAAGAAGGGAAGCCGGATCACGACGGATTCCGCGTGGCTCAGCGCTTCCTTGGTCCGGCGGGATTCGGCGAGCAGCGTGGCCTGTTGTTCGAGGCTAAGGTTGTCGGGCAGGTCGAGCGTTTCCCGGAAAAAGTTTGCGAGAGCGGCATCGATGTCGTCGCCGCCGAGTCGGGTATCGCCATCCGTGGCGATGACCTGAAAGACGCCGTCGCGCATCTCGAGGATCGACAGATCGAAGGTGCCTCCCCCGAAATCGTAGACCGCGACCCGGGCGTTTTCGTCAAGCTTGTCCAGCCCGAAGGCCAGCGCAGCGGCGGTCGGTTCGTTGAGGATGCGCTCCACTTTCAGCCCCGCCAACTCGCCGGCGCGCTTGGTGGCGTTGCGTTGTCCGTCATTGAAATAAGCGGGCACGGTGATCACCGCGCGTTGGATGGAGCCGGGCTCAACCTCCAGCGCCGATTCGGCCACCGACCTCAGGTGGCGCAGAATGTCGGCGGAAACCTCTTCGGGCTTGAGGCGAGTATTTTTATCCACCGCGATCTCCGCCCAATCTCCGTCGCCGGATTTCACCGAAAAACCGAGATCATCCAGATCGGACGCCTCAAGATCGCCGCGACGCCGACCCATCAATCGCTTCACCGAAGCAACGGTCCGTCCCGGTGCCACCGCGCGCATCCGAGCTGCTGGTGTCCCCACGATCACCTCGCCATTTACCGGATAGTGAACCACCGAAGGCGTCAGGCGACGCCCATCCGAGTCGGCGAGCAGAATGGGAAATCCGGAATCGACCACACCGACGAGCGAATGCGTCGTGCCAAGGTCGATGCCGATGATGAGGTCGTTGGATTGAAGGTCTGACATGGCAGAGGGGAGAGGGGCACCTTCGGAGCGATTTGCTTGCGATCAAGGGCCCGAGGTCGTTATCGGCAAGCGGGCATGCCAGACCGATGGGAATCGAACACGGCTCACACATTGCGAGGTTGCGGGAGCGGGACCCGTCGGAAGATGCCCTTTTCCCATTTAAGAAATAAAGGCTATTCCTCGTTCCGTTTTTTCCTGGTGTTGTTCGGCGGAGGGACGGCTGCCATCTGGTGGAAGGTGGCAGGGGCTGGAGCTTCGAAGGTGAGGCGCTGGCCACTGTGAGGATGGGTCAGGGTGAGGCGGCTGGAATGCAGGGCGAGACGCTTGTTGTCGCGAATCTTGCGGCCGTATTTGGCGTCGCCGACGATGGGCCAGCCGCGATCGGCGAGATGAACGCGGATCTGATTTTTGCGACCGGTAAGCAGGTCGATTTCCAGCAGAGTGCGTTCGCCGACGATTTTGACAACCCGATAGCGGGTGTGAGAAAGCTTTCCTGCTTTGGGGTCATCGGTGGAATAAACCCGAAGGGCGCCGTTTTCGACGAGGTAGGACGAGATGGTGTCCTCGGCCGGATCGGGATGTCCCTCGACGAAAGCGAGGTAGGTTTTCTCCGTCTCGGACCAGCGTGACTGGAGCGTGGCTTTGACGGCCTCGGTGCGGGCAAAGACGAGAACTCCGGAAGTGTCGCGATCGAGTCGGTGAACCACGAAGACCCGCTCCCGGGATTTGTGATTTCCCTTGCGGACATAGTCACCGAGCGCGGCATGAGCGGTGCGGCCGGCGTCGCGTCCAGTGCCGATGGTGAGCAATCCGGCGGCCTTGTTGACCACGATGATATCGCGGTCTTCGTGAAGGATTTCCAGGCCTTTGGGCTGGTGTTTGCGGGAGCGGGGACGCGGGCGGGACACGGGAGAGCTTCGGCGAGAAATGCAAAAAATTCGAGGAGAAGGCGAGTAGAGGAGTGCTTATTGTTTATTCTGCTGTGTGCGGTTCGACGAGGGACTCCTTCCGCGCCCAAATTTCACGAAGTCGGCCCTGTGGTAAGAAAGGCAATCGAACGCAAATCGGCGATGACCGCTCCGTTCGGACTACAGCGCGCCTCTCGGTGAACGCATTGATTGAAACAGCCGGACGCCGCTACTCCACTTCGACCGCGCCGGCGTCGGGCGACTGACCTTTGAAATAACCAGGTTCGCAACCGGGCAGGGGTTGGCCTTCCAGGAAAGTGGAGAGATCCACGCCAGCGTCGATGGCGGCGCTTCTAGGGGCGGGAACGCCGTCGGATTGGTAGGGGATTTCCACTTCATAGCGACTTCCCGGATCACGACCGACGTCATCTGGCCAAGGCGCTTTGCCTCCGGTGACGATGTTGTGCCCGGCGTGGAAGTCTGGGGATGGGGTGTTGCGTCCCCGCGAGAAGAAGCCGTCCTCTTCATTCAAAACCAGGTTGTTGAGAAAGTGCCAGTTGGGTGCGCCGAAATCCGGCGAATGGTTGAACGACGAGAATTCCAAGGCCGATCGCCCGCCGCGAACGATGGTGTTGTGATAGACGTAGCCCTCTGCCGTGGACGCATCCATGCTGAACCAGATATTGAAAGGCGCGCCATCGATCAGTCGGTTGTGATGGATGTAGACCGGGCCAATCCGCGGCACCTTGAAGCGGAGTCCGCCGTGTGTCTGGCGAAGCGTGTTGTGATGCACGTGGACGTCGATGCAGCCCGCGCCGAGTTCGATGCCGGAATCCCGAGTGTTTTCGATAAGGTTCCCGGCAATCTCCGTCCCGCGTCCGTGATCGGGATCGGTCAGTTCGGCGTCGAGCGACTCCACCTTGTAGTCGCCGAGGGCAATCCCATCGAATACCCGGGAGATGCGGTTATTGAGAATCCGGTTTCCCGCACCCGCACGGAACAGGACGATGCCATTGCGGTCGTAGCGGCCGACGCTTTTGTGAACGCGCCAGATTTCGTAGTTGGCGCGATCGTTCTCAAGGGAGGGCTGCCACTCTTCGTAGGCGCCCCGAGTGATTCCGCAGGCCTCCACCGTGCAATCAGAGGCTCCGCCGCTCAGCATGATTCCCGTCTCTTCGTAGGACTCGATTTTGCAGTTGCGGACAACGGCGCCACTGGCTCCTTCGGTGATTTCCACCGCGATGACTCCGCGCGCAAAAGTCAATCCTTCCACCACCACGCCGGAAGCCTGGGCGATCGTGATGAGTGGCTTGCCGCTCCGGATCCAGGATAGGTTTCGCGTAACCGGCGAGCGACCATCCGCGAATCGCAGGTAGAGACGTTTCTCCTTCGGATGATGAGTCCAGAGAGCCCTGATCGCGTCGAAGCCGCTGAGTGGCGTTCCCCTTTCCAAGAGCGTTTGCCAATACCAGTCACCTTTCGATTGAGCGCGGTCGAAACGGATTTCCGCGAGGAAGCGACCATCCACGAGCAGGCCTTCGGGGCGTTTTTCGGCGGGAGTGAAAAAGACGCCGTCCAGGCCATCGCCAGCCGATGTCCATTCGCCGTGAAATTCCGCGCCGCCATCCAGAATGGCGCCCGGTTCACCGCGCAAGGTCAGCCGCTTTTCGATCCGGATGTTTTCAGCGTAAACTCCCGGGGAAAGGATCAGGGTATCTCCTTCCGAGGCCTGTTCCAAGGCGCGCGAAATCGCACCCTCGCCGGGAGCGATGCGGATCTCGGCCGCTCGTGCAGGGTGAGGTAGGGAGAATAGGATTGAGAAGGCAGAGACGACGAAGGTTTTCACTGAGGGAAGGCGAGAGACGGGCGGGCAGATCGAACCGCCCTTTTTCGGAATTTCAGGATTGAACCGAAGAAGTTGCTCAAAGGAGCGCGGGAACTTTTTTGGTTGGATCGGCCGAGAAAGAACGAAACGGTGTGATCTGGTTCACCTCGAATTTGTCAGGGTCGAGGAGCGATCGATTCGTAGTTTGCTCCGGGACCGGCAATCCGGTATTCGTCGAAGTAGACGGTGTTCTCGGAAACGTTTTTATCGACACTGTGATATTGGCCGAATTTGGCGTAAGGGCCGCGCTCCTCGGGATATTGGGTGATGATGCCCGTCTCGGAGACCACCTCGGTTTTGTCTTTCCAGATGGTCCAGAATCCGTCGGGACTCGATGACCATCGAACGTGGATGACCCAGTCGGTCCACTTTCCCCGTTCCAACGATATAACGGCGAGCTTGCGGCGCTTGTCTGGAGTGGCGTCGCTGGTGATCTTCCATTGCTCGCCTCGCACTCGAATCGCCAAGACTGGACTCGGGCCTCCCTGTTGCGAGTGCCACTGGAACAGGACGGCATCGGATTCGGAAGGTGGTCGGAAACCGTCCGGCAGGAATATGCTGAGTCCATACCAGTAGTCGTGATCCATTTCGATCAGGGGCTCCTTTTTTCCGTCGGAGAGTTCCGCGCGCTGACCCTTGTGCACTATAGGATCAGTAATACGAAGCACCGTCTTCACCGCACCACTACCAGATCGGACCGGAGAGGAAACGATCGCGATGGCGTCCTCGTTTCCAGCCTGCAGGTTCATCGCATTCAGGTCGCCGGATTCAAAATCGACCTCCTTCAAAAGCGCCGGTTTTTCCTGACTCGCGGAGGGAAGCGCGAATAGGAATGGGAGAGAGATCAAGATAAAGAAGCGCATGACCTGAATCGAATGACTTCTCGAAAAACAAGAACTCCTCCTACCACTGCTCGATCGTCATCGCGCCGGGCTTGTTGCCCCGAATGACGTGGCTGCCCTTGATGAGATCATCGGCATTGATCAACTGGAGCAGGACACCGCTGAAGTTGGTGCGAACCCCGTTTTCGAAGAAACTGCCGCTGACGAGACCGGTGCGCGGGTTGAAACGAATCGGGATGCGGGCGCGGCCGTCGTGAGCAATGCGGTTTCGCTCGTCCCAGCGGAGGATCTTCTTGATGTCGCCGCCAGGAAGGTTTTTCTCGAGAATGAGGCGGCTGTTGTAGAGGGTATCTACGAGTCCATCCATGGCACGCTCGCCCGGCGCTGGGGCGTTGTAACGGGCAGCTTCGAAGGTCTGGTCGGGGACGGTGAATCCGGCGGGGAAGAACGGATCGTTGGGATCGGGATTTTTTTGCCAATCGAACCAGCCATCGAAATCCTCCACACCGGGCGTCATCTTGAGCTGGCCGGCAAACTTACCAGGGTCAGGTGAGCGACGATACAGGGTCACATAGACAGACCAGAACTCCTCGCCCGACAGGAAGGTGGAATGAGAGAATCGGGTGCGGTCACCCAGCACCGCCAGCATGGTGATGCGGCCATTCGCGGCGACGTTGAAGGTGGCGTAGCCGGCGCCCTGGGGGAAGTTGGAGTCGACGATCTCGGGGAGGATCATGGTGTAGCGACCGGCTCTCGGGGTCGGGTTTTTGCGGGCGTGAAAATCTTGGCGGCCGAGGATGATGGACTGCATCGGTTGACCGTTTTCGGCGACGGAGCCTTCGATGCGTTTGAATCCCAGGTTGTCGTGAGTGCGGAGAATGACGCGCATTTCCCGGCCGGAGCGGGTGAAGACGGTATCGTCGAATTCGCCTGTCGCATCGAGCATTCCCCGGACGACAAAGCGCTCGCCGTTTTCCTCGATCGAGGCAGTGAAGGTACCGTCCGGTCGGATGTTCAGACTGCGGAAGAAGCCGACCGGGCCCATGGCGTCCTGGATGTTGCCGGAATAATTGCCGGCATAGTCTTCGGAGAAATTTTCCCGAAATCCCGACAGGATATAGATGCCGCTGAAGACTTGGAGATCGCGCGCGCCCAGACCCGGGTCGCTACCGGGATAGTCGAATCCGGTTCCGGGCTCTAGGAGGACATGTCCCGAGCGGACGCCGAAGACAAAGCTACCTGCGGCGAGTTCCTGCTTCTGGAAAACCGCGCTCTTGAAGGCGAATCGTGTGGATTCGTATCGATAGTTGCCGTTGATCAGTCCGGTGCGGCGATTGACCCCGCCCCGGATCCGTTCGGGGCCGAAATTGCCCAGCCGGTTTCGGGCATCCCAGTTGAGCACCTTGGCGAGATCGCCATCGGGCAGAAGGCTTTCGGAAAAAATGATGCGCGCGTTGTAGTCCTGATCGGCCAGCGTTGAGAGGGCGCGATCGCCGGGAGCGGGCGGCATGAACACCGAGCCGATGGCGTGGACGGCGAGATCGAAGCCATCCTTGTAGCGAACTTCCCGGGGATCGGGGAATTTTTTCCACTGCAGGACGCCATCGAAATCGCTGACACCGGCCGTGTCACGAATGGTGATCACCCCGGCGAGGTAGCCACGTTGCGGTCGAGTGCGGTAGAGGCTTTTCCAGAAGGACCACTGCAGGTCGCCCCGCAGGAACGAACTCTGCGCGAATCGCGTGCCGTCGCCAAGACTACCCACCATGCGAATCACCCCCGTCGGCGTGATGAGAACGCTGGCGCACCCGTCGCCCTGGGGAACGAGACTATCGCCGCGATCGCTTTCCTCGATCGGGATCAGCATGGTGTAACGACCATCCTTGTCCGTCTGGTTGGCTCGATTGAACGAGGCGGCTTCGGCAAAGATGGCGCCAGTGTCGCCTCCCGTTTCGCTGATGGAGCCGGTGATCTTGGGATGACCTCCGGCGGTCTGGCCCACGCCGAGACTGACGGTGACTTCCGGGCCACTTTTCAGGTTGAGCGTCGTGGAAAAACTCGCGGTCAACTCGTCGAAGGCGCCGCGAACCACGAAGCGTTCGCCTTTCCATTCAAAGACGGCGGAAAAGCTGCCGTTGGGTCGCAGGGTCAAGGATACGAGCGATCCAAGAAAGGAATTGGCAGTGGGACTGGTGTGGACCAGCCCTGAATAGCGTCCCGCCAAATTGGCCACGGGACCCGGAGTGTCGATATCGTGAAAACCGCCAACGTCCAAGGGTTCCTCCGGAAAGCTGAGAACGCCGTCGTCACCGCTGTCGTCGAAAATGGTCCCGGTCACCATCGGCGTGGTCATTGGCGCCGTGCCGGGATCACTGGAGGTGAAACTCGCGTGGATGGTTTCGTTTTCCTCGGGAAGCGCGTCATCGAAGATTTTCACCCGGAACACCCCCGTGCGTTGGCCGGCGGGAATGACGATGGTTTCGCTGGTGGCCGCGTAGTCGATGCCTGCTTCCGCGGTGCCATCGGAGGTGGACGCTGAGATGCTGAGCGAATCGGGTAGGGTCACCGACAACTGAATCGTGAAGGGCATGTCGCCACGTCGTTCCTGGGTGCCGACGGTGGTCACCGCGATTTCCGGTGGAACCTCGACGGCCCCGATATCGGGGGCGCCACCGATCGGGCGAGCCACCTCCCGCTGATCGGTAGCGGGGGTGTTGGCGCTGGTGGTGGCGCCGTCATTGGCGGGACTGCTCGGATTCGGTTTCAAGGTGAAGGCGAAACCCCCGTTGTCCTGGAAAGTGCCGAGATCGGCGGATTGGGCGATGGCGGAACCGGAGCCGGAGAATGTGGCTCCGGGCGAATTCAGAATCAGGTTGTTGCCCTCCAACTCGAAGTCTCCGGAGACATCGATCCCGTTGGCTTGATCGTCGAAAGTGCGATTATCGGTGACGATCGAGTTTTCCAGGATGGGGATGTTGGTGGGGCTGGGAGACGTGGTTTCGGAAAAGAGGGCCGAGGCGCCGCGATTGCCGGCAAAGGTGGAATGGCGAAGGATGATCTCCTCAATGCCAGCGTATTCGATCGACAGCGCGCCGCCGTGGGAGTCGGAGCCGGTTTCGTTGTCGTAAAAGGTTGAGTTCACGATGGTCAGCCCCTGCGGATTGATCACCCGGATGGCTCCGCCGATGCCAGGATCTCCGCTTCCATCGCTCGGCAGACCGGATCGATTTCCGGTGAAGGTGGTTCTCTCGATCATGGTAGCGGTGTCATTTCTGAGGAACAGCGCTCCGCCGACACCGCCATCGATCCCGCTCCCACCCTGGCCGTCGCCTGCGCGATTGCCGGTAAAAAGACATTCGGAAATCGTCACCGTGTTCTGCCGAGCGAAGATGGCTCCACCGTTTCCACCACTGCCACCGCTCGTGTTCGAATCAGCGCCATGGTTGTTTCGAAAAGTGGTTCGTCGAATCGTCAGCGTATCATTGAGAAAGTTCGTGCCCTCGGAGTAGATCGCCCCGCCGTGGCCGCCGAAAGTGTCGTTGGTTCCCTCATTCGCCTCGAAGAGACTGTCTTCGATCACGGCCACGCCGGCTTCGTTGGAAATGGCACCGCCCTCGTCGCTCTCGTTGTCCTCGAACCGGCAGTTTTCCACCGTCAGCGTCGCGCCATCGTTGTGGATTGCGCCCCCCTCCGGCGCGGTGTTGGAGTCGAAGACGCAGTCTCTCGTGGTCAGGTAGCCGGATTGGTTCCAGATCGCTCCGCCGCTGCTGAAATGGTTGCCGTTGGTGAAGCGGAGATTTTCCAAACGCACCTCATCAACGAAACTCGCGGTTCGAAAAATGCGTTGGGAATTCCCGCCATCGAGGGGGAGGGGATTGGCGAACGGCGTGAAGATTCCGCCGACATAGGCGCCGCCGAATAGGGTGGTTTCCTGGGTGATCCAGATTTCGCCGCTGGTCAGGAAAAGGGTGGAACCATCGAGGCCGGGGTCGAATACGATAATGCTGTGAATTCCGTTGCTGTTGGCCTGGGTCAGCGCCTCTCGCAGCGTTCCGGCGCCGGTATCGCCATCGTCTGTGACGGTGAACAGGGCCGCGTTCTGGTCGACGACCATCTGCAGGGCCACGTCCTCTTCTTCATCCTCTTCCAAGGCGGTGTCGTGGAACTGCACTCGACCGAGATTCCCGTTGTAGAGGAAGGCTCCCGGAGTGTGGTGACTCTGGCCGATCCTGAATCCACCGGATTCTCGCGCATTGGCATAAAGCCCGTCACCCGGTGTGGGATTGGGATCGCGCGACTGGCGGGTGCCGACTCGGTCACCGCGTTCGTTGAACAGGGAGAGGCAAAACACCGGGTTTCCGGTTCCGTCGTCCGCCTTCCAACTCGCGATCGCGATCCACCATTTCCCGACCATGGAGGATCCGGGACCGACTTTCAGCGTCTCGATGTTATCAGCGTCACCGCTGTCAGCGATGGAAAACCAGACCTCGTTATCGCGATAGCCGAGCCCCCAGCCGTCCGCGGGCAGGGCGGAAATATGACTGACCAGCGAGGCGACCCTCAATCCATTCTCGGAAGTCGCGGGAACCCCGCCGTTGCTGATTGGCCGGAAGAGCACGGCCACGGAGAACTCGGTCGCTCCGTCCAGGGGCGAGCCCGCCTGGTCCTCGAAGTAACCGCGGTTGGACACGCCGACATGCTCGAACTGCATCGCCAGCCCGCCGTTCGGGGTCGTCTGGTTGCTGATTTTCACCGACCCCGATTTCAACAGGTTGGCCATGGGCGTCGCCGACTGGTCGATCCACTCATCGATCTCTTCGCCAGCGGCCGGAGCATTCTGAGTGACCAAACCAAGATCGGATCGAAAGTCGGCGACCACATCGGCGCGAGCCGAGTTCACCACGCTGAGAAACAGGCTCGCGAAGCAGAGGATGTGAGGAAATCGTTGGCTCATGGCGGGAGGAGTTCACTTTGATCATACAGCCTGAGCGCCGTGACCTTAACAAGAAACTGGTTTTTCTGAGACTTCCGGACGCCGAATCCCCTTGTGGGGCACGGCGATGGCAGGTGATTTGGGGAGGGAGATTCGCGGCATTCGAGGCGGTGAGGGTGGCTTTGTGGGAGAGAGCGCGGTCCGGAAATAGGACAATTTGCGGGCGGCGCCAGAAGTATCCCTGACCCTTCTGAATCATCGTTTCCGCCCATTTCTACCCGATTGACTTCGCCGCACGAGACTGCTTGAATTTCGTCGCCGGTGCGGAGGGCCTTGCTGCCGAATTTTTCTGAAAGGTTCGCCGCTTCGATGCGGATTATCACCATGGTGGTGGGGTATTTGTCCCTTTGATTAAATCGCTGGCTTATGAAACAGGCTCCAGGCATTCGGTGGATGGCACTTCTTGCCGGAGTCGGGTTTTTCCTCCCGGTCGGGGACGCCTTCGCATTCAACCCCGCCGTCTCGAAGATCCTGCCTTCTCACACCTCTCCGCAGAACCTGCCGCGGTTTGGGGCAGCGGTGGCGATGAGCGAAAAATACCTCGTCGTCGGTGAGCCGCAGAATGACGATCTGGCCGACGACGCCGGGCTGGTGCGGATCTATGACGCAAGGAGAAGCCGTCTGCTCCGGACCCTGACGGCTTCGGATGCCACGGCCTTCGCCAATTTCGGGGCGGCGGTGGCGGTGTCGGGCGACTTGGCGCTGATCGGTGCGCCGGGGGTGAACGGGTCGGAGGGACGGGCCTATCTGTTCGATCTGCGGCGCGGGACGGAGCTGCGGATTCTCTCCGCATCGGACGCGGCGGGCGGTGCCGAGTTTGGCGCGACGGTGGGACTGGTGGACAAAAACTGGCTCGTGGTGGGCGCTCCCGGCGACATTGGCGGCCGGGGCTCGCTGTATCGCTTTGATCCGGAAACCTTCGCGGAACAAAAGATCACGTCGGCGGCTCCGTTGCCGGGCGATGCGCTGGGCACGGGTCTCGCGGTCGCGGGGCGTTGGGTGGTGGCGGGGGCGCCGGGTGCGAATGGAAACGTCGGCGCGGCGTTTCTTTACGATCTGGATTCGCT
>JAGRPB010000305.1 GCA_020439945.1 Verrucomicrobiia bacterium | reverse complement strand
CCAAAAAGCCGGATGCCCGTCCGGCAGGGGCGGCTGCTTCGGTTCGGCGTCGGATTTTGTCCAAAGCACCCGGTGGCGTTCGAAGATCGCTTGTTCGTCGTTCCACACGCACAGGCCGGATTCGTAGGCGTCGAGGGGAGGTTTCACCTTGATGTAGGCGCCGACGAGGCGATCATTGCCCATTTTGTCGGGCAGGCTGACGTAGCCGTTCACCCAGGTGGGGCCGCCGCCGGGCATCGGACAGACTCCCCGCACGTGGCCGTCCCCGTCGCGGAAGTAGTCGAAGGAGACTTTCAGCGGCGGCTCGAACGAGGCCAGTGGCCGCAACGCCGTGGTGGCCGAGGTCATGTGAAAGACTCCGAGAAAATACCGCGGCACGTTCGTGTCGCCCCAGGCCCAGAAAAGACGGCCGCGATGCGCCGCGGTCTGCACGCTGTCGCAGCCGAAGACGCCCGGCGCCTCTTCCCAGCCGGGATCGAGCCCCGCCTTCCGGCTTTCGGCGAAGAGTCCCGCCCCGGTCAGGCGACCCAGCCTTTTCGCCACGATGGCGCGTTCGACTTCCAGCCGATGAATGGAACCGGGCGCCGCCGTGAACCGGAAACCGCGGATGCCGAAGCCGTCCTTCGGCGCCTCGTAGCCATGGCCCCGGACGCCGAACCACAGATCGCGCCCCAACAGATCCGGGTCGTCGATGGCAATGACACCGGCGTTGTCCGAGACGAAACGCTGCTGGTTCGTCGTCACCAACTCGACCATCGGCACCGGCCAATGCGTGCCCTTTTCCACGATCTCGACGCGGCAGGGTTCCGCGCCGGAAACATGCAATACCGGGCAGAGGGCCGTGACGATGATGGCGTGGCGGAAAAAAAGGGGCATCATTCAAATCCTTTCAGGACTTCGCGATCTGGAGACAGAGTGCGGTGCGCGGATTCTTTCACAGGAGTAGAAATGCGCGGAGGCCAGCCTCAAGTTTCATCGGGCGCGTATCTCTTCAATCGCGTGCGGATATCATCGGCAAATGTGGCGATCAGGAAAAACAGGAGAGTCGGATACAGCGTCAGCCAATTCTTAAGTCGATTGACCGCGGCGAATTTCTCCTTGAACTCCGCGCCAAGATTTTTCTGGATCAACTCAGAGGGATTCGCCCCTTCCGCGGACGCCTCCAGAGTAGCGCCGATGATTTCCCGAATCTCAAGATACTTCGGCGCTAGGATCACGGCGCCTGCAAACTCGATCCAAATCGAAAAAGCGACGGCGAGGCCGGCGAGGCATGCCATCACCCTGCGCAACCACGGATTCGGGTCTTCGTAAACTTCGTAAATGAGTCGACAAGCGGCGATCCAGGCAAACGAATGAATAGGGACACCTTTCGCGCCGGTGCTGACCCAAAACAAAAAATAAGCCATGCCGATCAGCAGGGGGCCCACCGACCACCGAATGGCGCGGCGTTGATCGTCGGAAAGCATCGTCCTGCCCGCGCGGGTAAATCGGAGAGCGAACAGTTGCAAGGGAAGAATGGCCGCCACAATCAGGACAATCGCAAAAAAGAGGATGCCTGTCAGATGCCCCGCGAATTGAACCGGTTCGGGAAGGTCCGACTTTGCGAGCCATCTTCCGAGTCTGGGGATCAACAGAAAGACCGCGACAATCGCCCATATCGGCACTCGCTCGAGAGCAATGAGAACGCGGAGAATCAAGCCTACGACCGGTGTCTGAATCTGAATTGTTTGCGCGAGACCCTCTTTGGCGTCGGAATTCAAGGGATCGAGGCGTAAGGCTTCCATGAAGCAACGCTGGGCGCCCTCCCCGTCCCGCGCTTGAATCAGGACCCATCCGCGGGCCGAAAAGTTCCAGGAATCTTCCGGATCCTCGGCCAGCAGAGCGTCCGAATCGGCTCGGGCTTCGTCCAGGCGCCCCATCCGGCCAAGGATCAGACTTCGAAAGATTCGGCAAGCTTCGTGGGTTGGGTCTATGCGCAGGCCCTCTTCCGCGGTTTCCAAGGCCTCAGCGAGAAGATTTCTTTCGAAGAGAGCTTGAGTCTTAAGCGCAAAGTGATCGCCATCTTCGGGATCGAGCCTTATTGCCTCGTCCACGGTTTCGATTGCCTCCCGGTGGCGGCTCTGCCCCAACAGGGCTTGTGCAAGAAAATAATGCGCGGTGGCAAAGGTGGGCTCGCAGCCGATGGCGGTTCGAGCGCTTTTTTCCGCCTCTTTTGGTTTGCCGTTTCGGAAGAGCGTGCAGGCCAGCAGCGAGTGGAGCCATTCGTCCTCCATCGACTTTGACAACGCGTCGCGAATCGCGATTTCAGCGTCATCAAGCCGTCCTTGCTGGAGCAGAATTTGGATTCTGACGTGGGTGTCGAACACAGCGGTGACGAAAAATTGATTTCAGCATAAGCCAACAAGTAACTCAAGGCGAATTTATTGGGAAGGGTTTTCGGCGGGAGCCAGGAGTCCCAAGTGGGTCCTCGGGTCCCTCAATGCCGGATTCGATCGAGCCGTTGTCAAGAGACTTGCCTTTTCAGGAGCAGCCGTATTTCTTACTTAGAATCGCGTTCCCCTCCAACCCCTTACGATCCATGATCAAACCCTGTTGCCTTGCCGACCTGACCCTGTTGAGTCTCGCCCTGTCGCTTACTTGGCTCACGCCGTCGCGGGCGGAGGAGGTGAAAGCCAAAGCGGCCTACCAACCGGAACTCTTTTCGTCCCTTCGCCTCGTCTACGAGGACAGCTTCGATGGCGGTTCGATCAATGCGGACTTCTGGGAAGTTCGGCAGAAT
>JAGRPB010000304.1 GCA_020439945.1 Verrucomicrobiia bacterium | reverse complement strand
GACTCCAGATCCACCAGCCGCAGCGACTTGCCATAGGGATGCAGATGGCCGGTGACGTAGTGCGCCGTCGTGTCGAAGGGGAGTTCAAACTGTTTCGCCACCTCGCTGCGGTAGGTGTGGGCGCCTGGAGGCACCATCCAGTGAATGGTGTTGTCGGTTCCGAATTGGTCGACCACGCCGCCCTCCGAGGCATTGATAACGCAACAGCGCGCGCCGGGATGCGTCGGCTCCGCGAGATCGTGGGCGATGGTTTCCGAAAAAGTGCTCGGCACGGCGCCTTTTCGATCATTCAGACAATTGTCGGCGCAGCTCTGGCCGGGGTGAGCGCCCGCTTTCCCACCCGATTGCGCGTCCGGAGACGGTTCTTCGCGATGTTGTTGGTAAACGTACAGCGCCCGGCGAAACAGGGGACGCAGCGGGCCCGAGTCCTTGCGATAGCGAATCTCGGTTCGGAACCGCACGGAACCGCTGTCCCGGCCGCCCTGGTTCAGGGACATCGTGTAATAGTCCAGCGGCGTGCCGCCTCGGATGGGAATTCCGAAGCCATCCGGAAGATCGATCGTCATCCGTCCCGGAACCAGGGTGAACAGCCGCCAATCCGCGTGGCGCGGCGGATCGAACGAGCGGTTATGAGTCTCCGGCTCCACGGCTCCGGGGCTCAGGGTGAGGTTCGCATGGCAGAAGTACTCCGGTGAAACCGGCTCGCCGGCGCCGTCCGAGACGACTTTCGCGGCGACGCCGGTAATCCAGAGCGTGTCGTATTTCCCGGCCGTCTCGGAGAGGCGAACACGGGGCAGGTTACTGTTCGGCCCGTGCATCGACCGATAGTAGCGATCGAGCCGGTAGGCCGGGGAAACGAGGGAGATGGAGCCCGCCTCGGGAGTTTCGCTGACTCCGGTCACGTAGCCGTGGGCGATGCGATGCGAACGGTGAACTCCGCCGGCCGCGAGGGCCGCGGCGATCACGAGCAAGAACGCAAGAATTCGATGAAAAGAACGGACAAAAGGCATAAAAAATATTTAAAATATGGAAATTATAAACCAAGACATCCGTTTTCGCAAACCCAAGCGTGGATCGCACGATGAATATTTTTTCTGGCGGGATCGGATCCGTTGAGAAGCGTCGGTGACGAAATTGACTTGAATCCCGGTTACTGAGTGAGATTCTCTCGATTCATGAAACGGGCGGATTCAACCGAAGGATTTTCTGGTTTTCGTCTTGGATGGGTGTTTTTCATACTCGGATATTTCGTTTCTCCTTTCGCGATGGCCGATCCAGTTTTTGAAAAGCGAATTCAGGTCAAGGCACCCGCCGAGGCGGTTTGGAAAGCGATCGTGGAGCCGGCGCAGGTGGAAAAATACCACTTCGTGCCGCTCCGGAAGATCGATCTGAAGGCCGGAGGAGCGATCGAGTACGGCACGCCGGAGAAAATCATGATCTCGGGCAAGATCGTCGCGATCGAGCCCCATCGAAAGCTTTCCCATACCTTCCGTTTTCTGGGCCATGAAAATACCGATGGCGATTCTGAAACCACGGTTACCTACACGCTTGCTCCGGGAACAGATGGCGGAACGGAATTAACGTTGATTCATTCCGGCTTTTCCGAGAAGAATCAGACTTACGAGAATGTCACGGGCGGCTGGCCCTTTCTTCTCGACGGCCTTGCGGCCGTGGCCGAAGGGCGCGATCCAGGGCAAAAGCAGTGACCGATTCTTTGGAGCGAATTGCCCAAAATTCGCACGGGATTCAACAGGGTATGGTTGGTGACTCAACCCTGTTGAGCCGAGTTCGGTCGCAAGTGGTTTCCGCCGGCGGGAACATCGCACGATCACGGAGCCTCGGAGGCGTGCAGATGATCCGAAATGGCGGAGTTTGGCAAAAAGAGACTCATGCTGAGGAAAACAGGTATAATGAGCCCCGCTGTGGCGGGGTGGCGGGGAGTGGCCGCGGCGCTTTTGGCGGTCGCCATGCAGCCGGAGGAAATTCGGGCGCAGGAGGCGGACTTCGACAAATCGATCGAGCCGATCCTCGCGGAGTTTTGCTACGACTGCCATGCCGACGGCGCCGACAAAGGCGACTTTGTGATGGATGCGTTTCCGAATCTGGACGAGCGGCTGAAAGACCGGGAACATTGGCTGAAGGTGTGGGAAAACATGCGCTCGGCGCTGATGCCGCCGGCAAAGAAGCCCCAGCCCGACGACGCCCAGAGGCGTGCTCTCCTGGCGTTTATCGAGAGAAAAGTCTTTGGGCTGGACCCGAAAAACCCCGATCCCGGCCGTGTCACGATCCGGCGCCTGAATCGTGAGGAATACCGGAACACGATCAAGGATCTCTTTGCCGTCGATTTCGATGTCGACGAGGCCTTCCCGCCCGACGACACCGGCTACGGATTCGACACCATTGGCGACGTGCTTAGCATTTCGCCGCTCCTGATGGAGAAATACCTCGAAGCCGCCGCCGATGTTGTGGAAAAGGCGGTCTCGGTCGAGGGCCCGAAGATTCCGACCCAGTGGATCGCGGTCGAGCAGTTCAAGGATCCGGAGAGCGAAAAGGCCTCGCTGAAATGGGTGCCCTTCGAAAAGGCGCGCACCCTGAAGGCCAAACCGTGGATCGACCACGACGGCGAATACCAGGTCAGGGTCGAGTTCGCAATCCGCGGTTCGGACGAGGCGTCGTCGCATTCCGCCAACCTGTCGCTGCATCTCGACGGCCAGAAACTGACCGAACGGATGCTCGGATGGGACAACGCCAAAGTCCTGGTCCTCCAGACGAACGCGAAACTGACGCGGGGCAAGGACCACGAGATCTCCTTTTCGATCGAGCCGGGCGAGCCTCCCCAGCCGGGCGAGAAGG
>JAGRPB010000303.1 GCA_020439945.1 Verrucomicrobiia bacterium | reverse complement strand
CAAGGTCCAGAAGGACGAAGGTGCCGTCCTTGAGAAAAAAGACGTTGCCCGGGTGCATGTCCGCGTGGATGAAACCGTCGCCGTAGATCATCTGGAAAAAGGAATGTGCCGCCGTGAGGGCCGCGCGCTGCATTTCCTGGGTGCTCATTTCATGGTTACCGACCTGCAAGAGGCCTTCAATGAACTCCATGACGAGCAGGCCGTCGGTGCAGAGCTCATCGACGAGATAGGGGATTCGGACTTCATCGTTGCCGATGAAATTCTCGCGAAAGCGCCGGTTGTTTTCGGCTTCTTTTTGAAAATCGAGCTGCTTGTAAATCTGCGCGCCGAACTCGTCGATCATTTCCGGAAGTGCGACCAGGTGCATTCCCGGAATGAAAAGGTTGAGGAATTTTGAGAAAATCTTGAGCACGAGCAGGTCGTATTTCACCTTGCGCAGCAGTCCCGGGCGACGAATTTTCACGGCGACGATACGGCCGTCCTTCAGGGTGCCTTTGTGGACGTGGGCAACGCTGGCAGCCGAAACCGGGTGCCGGTCGAATTCGCTGAAGAGCTCGTCGAGATCCTTGCCGGTTTCCTGCCGGATGATTCCGGGAATCCGGGCGACATCGAAGGGTGCGACCTTGTCCTGGAGCCGCGTCAGCGGCCCGGTGATCTCTTCGGGCAAAACGTCGGGCCGGGTACTCATCACCTGACCGACTTTGACAAAGGTGGCGCCCAGTGATTCGAAGAGTTCGGTGATAAAAAGCCCCATGCACTCGGCGATGCCGGGCCCGCTTCGAAAAATCAGACGCCGCAGCGCGCGCGCCAGAAAGCGGAAGCCGTGTACAACTCCGAAGAAGACGAACTCGAAGAGTCGCCAGAGAAAAAACAGAATCCCCATTGTTCGCCCGTGATTCCGATGATTGTCCGGATTGCTCCCGGCGCGTTCGAGTCTAGCACGCCTGCCCCCGCCGGCAGGAAGCACTGACCCACGGTCACATAAAGAAAAGCCCCGGTTTCCCACAAGGGGAAACCGGGGCCAGGTGGTCAGGGAAAACCCGTCGTTCAGGCGCGCGGGGCACCCTTGCGACGGCGTCGCTCGACTCCGAAGAGCACGCCCATCGCCAGCAGCAGCGGGGCCGCGCCGCCCAGACCGCCGCCATTGGGGGCCAGGGTGCAGGAACCGATGATGTAGGAGAAGAGCGGCGGGGCATAGGCAGAGTCGCCCTCCGCGTTCACGCACCGGTCGTTGCCGCTTCCGTCGCTATTGCGGCTTACAGAGCCGCCAACGCACATGCCGCCGTCGGCGCTGATGACCACGCCAAAGCCGCTACCTACGATGTAGGAAGTGCGCATGTTGACGTCGATCTCGGCAGGATCCGCGCCGGGCTCGAAGAAGACCGGTGCCGGATCACCCGTGAGGAAGTCGCCCGTCGTTGCCGCTGCTGCCGGGTTCCAGCCCCAGCCCGCGCCCATGGCCTCGGACCCGAAACTCGCCAGCGGCGTCATGCCGATGAAGGGAATGCTGTCGAACTCCAGCAGATTGGCGAAAGTGCCCTCAATGTAGAACTGGGGGCGACCGTCGGTGCCGAACGGATCGACGTTGTCAAAGCGGATCTCGCAGTTCACGTAGTCGAAGATCCAGTCGGAGGTCATCGGGAACCAGTCGGTGGGGCCCATGGATTCGACGTACAGCAGATCAAACAGGACACTGCCCTCGACATAGCCCTCGGGATAGTTGTCGCAGCCCACGACGAAGTGGCCGGTGGCGCTGAAGCCATCGCTGATGTTCGGCTCTTCGGGGAGCAATGGCTCAAGGCTGGGGGGAACGCCGGCTCCTTCGATTCCGATCCACTGGAAATGACTGAGGATGATCGAGAGCACCTGCAGGTCCATGCCGCCTTCGTTGGTGACATCCTCTTCGAGGAAGTCGCCGGTCATGTCATCGGAAATGTTCCAGAGAAGCAGCGGCCAGCCCGCGCCGTTGGCGGTCAACACGATGGAGGGGATGGCGATACCACCCTTGCTCAGGACCGGGATGTAAGAGCCCATGCTTGCGGTCACCAGGCGCGAACTCGCATTGATTTCCGCAACCATGCCGGCGGCAACACCGGCATTGCTGGTACATCCGCCCGCGCTCAGACAAGTGAACTCGAAATCTTCATAGTAACCCGAGCCATAGACCTCGCTGCCGAAGAACTCGGGCTGGTCGGCACCGGCACCGATCGTGAGGGCGTAGGTTGCTGATTCGGTCGAGCCGTCCACCGGGATCTCGATCACCATGAAGTCATCGCTGAAGTCGCCGTTGCAGCCCGCCGTGGGGAAGCCGGGGCCCTTGGCGTTGTCCGGGACGATTCCCCCGCAGAAGTTGTCCGCGAGCTCTTCGTAGGCTTCAGACATGCGCCGGAGCCCGAACATCTCGCGGTGTTCGAAATAGAAATCGTTGTCGTGGCATCGCTGGAATGTGATGATTCCCATGGTCAGCCCGTTCTCGGAGATGTCGAGACTCAGGCCGGGCCCGCCATCTTCAAAGAAAAGACTCAGGTCCATGTCGATCTCGGCGGTCTCCACTTTCAGTGCCGGGCGATCCTGGACGGCAGGGCACTGGTCGATGATCGTGGTGCGCTCACCCATGTTTTCCAGGATCAGCTCGGGGCCGTCGTCGTTGGTGCTCCAGAAGATGTGACCGGCCAGATCGCTCTCCAGAAGATTGTCGATGTAGACCATGAACTGGGCGTCGTGTTCGCCCTCGAAACGCTCATCGCTGAGAACGATGAAGGTTTCCACTTCGGTGTTGTCGTCCTTGGGCCGGAACCCGACAACAACAGTTCCGGTAAAGGTGGCTTCCTGCGAAATCGCCCAGATACCGACGATCCAGTCATCGCCGCCCAGGTC
>JAGRPB010000302.1 GCA_020439945.1 Verrucomicrobiia bacterium | reverse complement strand
ATCGGTATTCGAAGTTGCAGAAGATTCTGAATATTGATGTTGCTTTGACTTACCCCTTTTGTTGCCAGTGCCTGGATTTGGCTCTGCCACTTCTCAGATATCAGTAGTTGAGCCAGATACCTCGGTTCGACTTTTGAGCAGTCGGGTTCAATCCGAATCAAGTATGAAGCGAAGACCGCTCGAATTGGGCTATCAACCAATGCTGTCTTTCCGACAAGGGCATAACTATTCGTCCGATTGAATAGAATGTCATTTTCGTGAACGAGATATTGTTCTTCGACTCCAGCAGGAAGGGAGACAAATTTTAGATCGTCTGTACTAATCCTCCCTTCTTCAAGATTATTCATCCTTAGGCAAGCGACGGAACCTTCATCGAAAACACTTTCGGAGATCCCGTACTGGGTCCTAGCAACGACTTCCCGCAATGGGAGTAATTCAGTATCGCGCTTACCCTTCATACCCAAACTCCTTCAGCAGCTCGTTCATCTTCCGCTCCGCCTCATCCCTCTGCTGCTCCAGCTCCCGCAGCTTCGCCAACTCCGCCACCACATCCAACCTGGGCGGCGGATCCATCGCATCGACATGGCGCGTGATGTTGAGGTTTCCTTTGTGTTCCTTGAGCACCTCCTTCACCGCGACGACGGCGGCGTGTTTTTCTAGACTTGTCCGTGTGCCTCCCCCGGGAGCGGGATGGGTCGCGCCAAACCAGTCACGGAGCGCCGCAGAAGCCCGTTCGATCTCGGCGAGACGCGTGTCGAAATCCTCGTGGATTCGAGGGGCAAGTTCCGACGCCGGTCCTCCCGCCCGCTCGATCTGGCGGTCGCGGTGTCTGGCAAGCGCCGCCGTCCACGTCGTGGCGATGGACTCGACCGCATCCACGGTGCGGCCGGGATCGGCCCATCCGTGAAAGATCGCGGCGATCCGTAGGACATCGATGGGATCGAGGAAGTTGCGGGATTTCCCCTCGCGATAGAGCCCCTCGGTCGAGGCATCAACAATGAGGACGCGCCCCTTCCGCTCCGGGGCTTTGTTCCAATTGCAGATAACCAGGGCGGCGGGAATCCCGGTGCCGAAGAAGAGGGCGGCGGGGAGTCCGATGATGGCCTCAATCAGGTCATCCTTCAGCAGCGATTCGCGGATCTTGGCCTCCGACCCACCGCGGAAGAGCACGCCATGGGGCAGCACCACTCCGGCCATGCCGCGACGCTCGCGGACGGACTCGATCATGTGGAGGAGGAAGGCCATGTCGCCCTTCGTCTTTGGCGGGATACCGCGCTCGAAACGCTTGAAGGGATCGGTCTCGGCGGAATCGGCTCCCCAATCCTTCATGGAAAAGGGCGGATTGGCGATGACGCGGTCAAAGGCATCGAGTGAGCCGTGGGTGGTGAACTTCGGTGAGCGGATCGTATCGCCGGCGCGGATGTCGGCGTCGGGGAAACCGTGAAGGAGCATGTTCAGCCGGCAGATTGCCCAGGTGCCGATGTTTTTCTCCTGGCCGGTCAGAGTAAGGTTGCGCGGATTCCCCCCGCGCTCCTCGATGTGGTGCCCGCACTCGATCAACATGCCGCCGGATCCGCTCGTGGGATCGTTGATCCGCATGCCTTCGCGGGGATCAAGCAGCTCCACGAGGAGGCGCACAACTCCGCGCGGGGTGTAGAACTCGCCGCCCTTTTTCCCGGCCGTCTCCGCAAATCGCTCGATGAGAAACTCGTAGGCATTCCCGAGCACGTCGGGCTCGAGGAGATCGCGGTTCCCGAGCGGAATCCTCGCGAAGTGCGCGAGGAGACGCTGCATCAGGCCATCCATCGTCGCCGCGTCGCCGAAGCGGCGCTCGTCATTGAAGCGGACTCCGGCCAGGACGCCGCTGAGGTAAGCGGAGTTCGTATCCTCGATCGCGACGAGGGCCTTGTCGATGGCTTCGGCGCGGTTTTCGGCGACCTTCATCAGCGAGGGCCAGCGCGACTCGACCGGCAGGAAGTAGGCCCCGTCGCCGTATTCATCGGGATCATCGGCGATGGCCTCGGCTTCGGCGGGCGACTTTCCCGCCTCCCGCCATTCCCGCAGGATTTCCTCGCGCCGTTCGAAGAAGACGTCGGAAAGCCGCTTCAGGAAGAGAAGGGAGAGGATGTGATTCTTAAAATCGGCGGCATCGACGGCACCTCGCAGGATGTCGGCGGCGCCCCAGAGCTGGCGGTTGAGTTCTTCGCGGGTGAGCATGGGGGAATGAGAGGTCAGGTGAGATGGACGTGGACTTGCTCCTGGGTTTCAGGCGGGAGGGTGTCGAGTTCCAAGAGAAAGGAACCAACCGAACGCTCGCCTGCGTAGATTCCGAGGCGGGATGCGAGCGTGTATTCGACGTTGATCATCGCGTCTTTCACGTAGGTCCGAATCAGATCGTGGGGGTGGGAGGCGCAAATGGCAACAAGCGCTCTCAGTTCCACCGCGATGAGGCGGGCGAGTTCGCTTCGGTCCAAGTGGACGTTTTCGCTGGCATACGGATCAAAGAGCCTCGCTAAGGGGCGATCTGGGAGCGACTCGACAAGAGCGCGGACCTCGGGCCAGAGGGATGAATTCGGCATTGGCGTTCCATTGCCGTCTTCGGTGGCGAGAATGTTGAATTCTGGATGGGCCGTTTGAATGAGAAGGCGGGGTGGTGGTGGGTTTGAAGTGCGTGTGTCCATGGATGTGATTGGTTTAAAGGCGATCTCCCGCGCGATGGCGAGCCGGATCTCGGCGGCGGCGACGGCGGAGTCGTGAGATGTGACGGCTGCTTCAAGGAATTCCATGATCTTCCGCTGTTCCTCGAGGGGAGGAACGGGAACACGGATGTGGGAGATCGCAGCCGTCGTGAGATTCATTTGCGAAGTCGCGGATTGAGATCCGGCT
>JAGRPB010000301.1 GCA_020439945.1 Verrucomicrobiia bacterium | reverse complement strand
GCTCATCACCGTCAGCGTACAGTTTCTCCAGCGCGGGCATGACGTCGGCGGCGGGGCGCTTGCGCAGTTCCATCGTCGCCCGCTCGCGGGTATAGCCTTCGGGTGCATCGAGCAGGGCCACCAGTTCGGCGGCATCGGTGCCGACGATCTGCGGCTTTTCGACGAGGTCCCTACCCTCAAAGGTGATCCGCCAGATCCGACCGTGCTCATGGTCGCGGCGCGGGTCGCGGAAATCGACTTCGCCGTGCTGGATGATGGGATTGTACCAGTCGGCCACGTAGATCGCGCCGTCGGGCCCCATCTTCACATCGACGGGGCGGAAGGCGCGGTGACTGGAGCTGACCAAGTCCTCGATTTGCGTGGAAGTGTAGCCAGCGGTACCGTTTTCGCTGAGCTGGAATCGATTGATGCGATTGCCGCGAAAATCGGGCGCCATCATGGTGCCCAACCACTCCTCCGGAACGTGCCGTCCGGTGGCGATCTCGAGACTGCAATGCTTCGGCTGTCCCGGATTCAGCCCGGAGAGCGTGCGCGTGGCGCCCGGCGCGGTTTTGAAAACGGCGCGCGGAAACACGAAGTTGATCCCTTCCCCGCCCGCTCCGTCGGTCATGAAACTCTGGCCGTATTCGTCGAAGGCGTGTCCCCACGGATTGATGAGCCCGAACATGAAGGCATCCAGTTTCCGCGTCTCGGGGCGCAGATGCCACATGCCGCCGCCGAGCATCCTACGCACGCCGTAGGGAGTCTCGATGTGGCTGTGGATGTAGATCGATTGGTTGAACCAGATCATCCCCTCCGGTCCGTAGCGCAGGGTGTGCACCAGGTGGTGGGTATCCTCCGTGCCGAAGCCGGAGAGCATGACGGTGCGGCGATCGGCCTTGCCGTCGGCGTCGGTGTCCTCGAGGAAGACCAGCTCGGTCGAGTTCACCACGTAAACGCCGCCATCGCCCGGCAGCACGGTCGAGGGAATGTGCAGACCATCGGCGAAGATGGTTGATTGGTCGGCCACGCCGTCGCCGTCGGTGTCCTCGATCACGAAAAGTTTGTCCTGCTCCTCCTGCCCCGGCTTGATGTGGGGATACATGGAGCTGCCCACCACCCAGAGACGCCCCTGGGCGTCCCAGTTCATATTGAGCGGCTTGTTGATCATCGGCTCCGAGGCGAAGAGATTGATCTTCGCACCCTCGGGCAGCTTGAAGGCTTTCAGCTGCGCCTCGACCTCCACGTCCGGGATGTCCCGCAGCCCGTTCTGGGCAAAACCGATTCCACCGCCCAATAGGACGACGGCCAGAAAAACCAAGTATCTCTTCATGCTTACCTGAAAACTGAAATCTGAATTCTGAAAACTTCGTCGGAGACGAACTCAACGCTTCTGCAGCTTGTCGAAAATGGCCGACCGCATGCCGTCGATTTGCTTTTCCTGCTCCGCGATCAGCGGATCGAACATCGGGATCTCCTTCGCATTCTGCCCCTGCTCGTGTTTCCGGAAGAGGAAGAGATAAGTCTCGTTGGCGGGCCGCCAGCGCATGAAGAAGAGGCGGTTTTTTTTTTTTTTTTCCTCGCGCAGAATTTCGAACGAATAGTCGGTGGTCAGCAGACCGTCCGGCAGGGAGATATCGAGCCCTGCAATGAGGTTTTTGGTTATTATGCGATAACCGGCGTCGCCATAGTGGAGCCCATTGTCCGTCAGCGGCGTCTCCGTCACCTGACCATCGAACTGGTCGCCACCCATCGCGCCGAACAGATCGACGAAGCGGTAGCCGCGCTTTTCCGCCAGCGCCTTCACCGCATCCCGCACCTTGGCGAGACGGCGATTGTTTTCCGTCTGATTGGGCAGGACGCCACCGAGATTCTCCAAGGGCGGCGGCGACACCAACACGATGTCGCGCAGGCCCTCTCCGCCACCGGCCTTGATGAGGTCGAGTAGCTTGTCGTAGCCTTCGCTGAAAAGCGCCAGGCTGGCCTCGTCACCGGCGGCCGATCTCGCCGCGACCGAGGCTTCATTCGTCCAGCCCTGGTTGGTGGACATGGCGGCGCCGGAGCCGTAGCAGACAAAGACGATGGCGGGCGAAGATTCCGTGACCGCTTTCTGGAGGCGATCCCGGCCTTCCTGCGGTTCGCCGAAATAGCTGCGGGCATCGCCGAACACCGAGTCACCGCTCCAGCCGAAATTGCGGAACTTCAGCCCAGTGACGTCCTTGCCGGCCGCGAGCGAGAGCGCCGTTTCGAAGTGGCCGTATTCCTGGGCCCGCTCGATCACCGTGTTTCCGATGAAGTCAATCGTGTCGCCAGATTTCAGCGTCAGCGGTTCGGCGATGGCCAAGCCGAAAGAAACGCAATAGAACAAGACAGCGGCCAGAGCGCCGCGGATCAGGGCAGGCATGGGGGAATTTCGGGGAAAAAATTAGGGATCGAAAGGTATCGGGCCAAATAACCCGACGGCGAGGGACGCGACAAGGCTATTGTTCGGATTCACCGAAATCGACACTCGACACCCCTCGCCTGTCGTTCCACGTTGGAGGGGTTCTCTCGCCCCTTTTCCCTCATGCAGGTTCTCAAAGTAAAATACGCCATCTGGGCCGCCGACATGGATCGCGCCATCAAGTTCTACTGCGATCTTTTCGGCGGCGAACTCTCCTTTCGCACCGACGTGTGGAGCGAAGTCGTCGTTTGCGGCGCCACCATCGGCATTCACGGCGACGGCGAGGGCAAGCGCACCTGGACCGGCCTGAGTTTTCAGCTCGATGACTTGCGTGAAGGTGTGGAAAAGCTGACCGAATGCGGCGGCGAACTCGCCCGCCCCCTCGACGAGAGCAGCGAGGAAGAACTCCACCTCGCCATGTGCGTCGATCCCGAGGGGAACGAGTTCATGATGACCCAGCGCCGGGAGCATTG
>JAGRPB010000300.1 GCA_020439945.1 Verrucomicrobiia bacterium | reverse complement strand
AGGAATACGAGGTCAAAGACGGCGACGTGGTCGAATTCCGCTTCAACGTCTGAGAAGGCGCGCCCCGGGTCCAGGTCCGCCGCCAATGCGCCTGCCTCGGGCGGGGGGCGGCGTTGACTTTCATAGGCCAACTCTTACACTTACGGCCCGTCTCGAAGCAGGTCGTCAGTATTGGCCGTCTTCGAGGTGGAACCTGCCTTGCCGTTTTCGCGGCCTATTTTCTTTCTTACCCCCAAATCAGGAAAACTCCGATCGTATGAGAATCTCCCGCCCTGTCTTTCCCCTCGCGGTTTTCACGGTCATCGGACTGGCAATGGCATCGCCGAAACTGTCGTTCGCGCAAGATGCCGCTCCCACCGCCGCCAAGACCGCTCCCGCCGAGGTTGATATTCCGCCGCCACCGTCCGTCCAGGCCGACGTGTCGGAAATCGAATTCGAATCGATCGTCCGCGTTGAAGTCGACACCAAGCAGCCCAATTACCGGGTGCCTTGGAACATCGGCGGAATGGGGAATGGCGTGGGAACGGGATTCCTGGTCGGGAAGAACCACTTTCTCACCAATGCCCACGTGGTCAGCAACAACCGGCTGATCTACATCAAGAAAACCAACGATCCCCGTCCCTACAAGGCGCGCGTGCTGAACGTGGCTCACGATTGCGACCTCGCGCTGCTGGAAATCGAGGATCCGGCCGAGTTCGATCGCGCCTTCAGCGGGGTGGAGCCGCTCGTCATCGGAGAGATTCCGAAACTGAACACCACGGTGATCGCGGTCGGTTACCCGATCGGCGGCGAACGGATTTCCGTCACGCGCGGGGTGGTCTCCCGAATCGACTTCCGCCCCTACAGCCACTCGGGCGTGGATTTTCACCTCACCATCCAGGTTGACGCCGCCATCAATCCTGGAAACTCCGGCGGTCCGGTGCTGCAGGACAACAAGGTCGTCGGCGTGGCCTTCCAGGGTTACTCGGGCGCGGTGGCTCAGAACACCGGCTACATGATTCCCGTGCCGGTGGTGTCGCGCTTCCTCAACGACGTCAAAGACGGCACCTACGATCACTACGTCGACCTGGCCACCCAGACCATCAACGTGCTGAATCCCGCGCAACGCGTCGCGCTGGGACTGCCGATGGACGATGTGGGCGTCATGGTGACCGAAGCCGATCCGGCCGGCGCGGCGGGCGGTATTCTGAAGACGGGCGACGTGCTGCTTGCCATCGACGGCCACGTGATCGCCAGCGACGGCTTCATCGAAATCGAAGGCGAACGCGTCAATCTCAACGAAATCATCGAGCGCAAGTATGCGGGTGACACGGTGAAGCTGGAAATCTGGCGCGACCGGAAACGGGAAAACATCGTGATCGAGTTGGAACGCTTCATCCCCTACCTGATCCAGGCCAACACCTACGACGAACAGCCGAATTTCGTGCTCTTCGCCGGGCTCCAGTTTCAACCGCTCGACCGCAACCTGATGGCGGCCCACAGTATCAAGGATCTGCAGGTTCGTTATTTCTACAGCTACTTCTCCAGCGAAGCGCTCTACAAGGAACGTCCCCAGGTCATTGTGCTGACCGCGGTGCTGCCCGACTCGGCCAACACCTACCTGCAACCCTACGTCCAAAAGGTGGTCGACACCATCAACGGCAAGAAAATCCGCGTGCTGCAGGACGTGTGGGACGCCCTGCACGGGAACTTTTCCGAGGAAGGCCACGAGGACTTCCACGTGATTCGCTGTCTCGGTGAAGGCCGGCCACTGGTGATGGGTCGCGCCACCGCCCGCGAAGCCCACGAACGCATCATGGCGAAATACAATGTCGGCTTCGACAATCACATCGAGGAACCCGAAATCCTGAAGGTCGAAGCGGTTCGCGAAAGCGCCAAGGAGGCCGAAAAGAAGGAAAAGAAAACGAAAGAGAAGTCCGATAAAAAGAAACCGGAGAGTTCCCCGGCTTCCGCTTCGGCCGCCGCCAACTGAACCGCATTTCTCCTTTCCGTCGATTCTTCTGAAACTCCCGGAACCCCGATCTTTTCCTTTCCTGCCATGTCCCAATCCCCCATTTCCCAACGTTTTCCCCGACTCTCTCCGGCACTGATGTTTCCCCTGGTGCTCCTGAGCCTGGTCATCCTGCCCGCCTCTTCCGGTGCCCAGGAAAAACCCAGCCCGGAAAAATCCCTCGTCCGCGTCAACGCGACCCTGCAGAGCTACAACTTCCTGCGCCCCTGGGAAAAGAGCGCGCCCACCCCTCGTCGGGGACTTGGCGCGGTGTTGTCAGGCAAGCGGGTTCTGGTGACGGCGGAGCTGATCGTGAACTCCACCTACATCGAGCTGGAACATCCCTCCACCGGGGAAAAGACACCGGCGAAAATCCTCGGACGCGATTACGAGGCCAACCTCGCTCTCCTCGGTCCGGTCGACGAGAAGTCGACCATCATGGACGATCTCGTCCCGCTGGAACTCGACACCTCGATCAAACCGAAAGACACGGTCGAAGTCTGGCAGATCGAAGACAACGGCGACGGAGTCACCACCTCGGTCGACATCCTGCGCGCGGCGGTGAACCAGTACTTCATCGACAGTGCCGTCTTCCTCGTCTACCAGGCGGTCGGCTCGCTGCAGGCTCGTGCCAACAGTTTCACCCTGCCGGTCATCAAGGACGGCAAGCTGGGAGGCATGCTGCTCAGCTACAACGCGAAAGAGCAGATCAGCCAGGTGCTCGCGGGACCGATCATCAAGGCCTTTCTCGATGACCTCAAAGACGGCGACTATCAGGGCTTCCCGACTCTCGGCATCGCTTTCGAGCAGACGCTCGACGACCAGCTTCGCCGTTTCGCCAAGATCGACGAAAAGGACGGCGGTGTCTTCGTGACCAGCGTGGCAAAGGACAGTTCCGCGGAAAAAG
>JAGRPB010000299.1 GCA_020439945.1 Verrucomicrobiia bacterium | reverse complement strand
ACCGTGCTCCCCGCGGAGTTCAAAATCCAAAACTCAACTGGGCGACCGGCGCGAAACTCTTTCGGTGGATCGGGCATGGGCCGTGCTTTCTCAGAGCTTCCAGATGATGTTTCGTCCCGTACCCCTTGTGTTGTTCAAAACCGTAAACTGGCCATTTCGCGGCGTAGTCGCACATCAGCCGGTCGCGCTCGACCTTGGCGATAATGCTGGCCGCCGCGATCGACAGGCTCAGCGAGTCGCCTTTGACCACGCCACGATGAGGAATGGGAAAATTCGGGACCGGTTTGCCGTCGATCAAGGCCGCGTCCGCCGGCATCGAGAGGGCCGCCAGGGCGGTTCGCATGGCGAGGTAGGTCGCCTGCAGAATGTTGATCCGATCGATTTCGGCATGATCGACAGCCGCCGAGGCCCAGAGAATCGATTCCGACTTCGTGATTTCGGCATACAGCGCATCGCGCTTCTTGGCGGACACCTGCTTGGAATCGTTCAGCGTTTTGTGGCGAAAGTCGTTCGGCAAGATCACTGCCGCCGCCACGACCGGCCCCGCCAGTGGGCCACGACCGGCCTCGTCGATACCCGCCACCAGTCGGTACCCGGAGGCCCGCATTTCGGCTTCCAAATCGAGGCTTGGCATGGGATAAATCGGGACCTGAGCTTGAGGGGCGGAAAAGGTGAAATCCGAGGTGACGACGGAGGGAAATGTAGTGTAAGGATATTCCACTCGATGCAACGTATTTGCTTTCGCTCTCAACGACCCGCAACCCGGCAAATCTATGGTTGATGGAGGGCTGACTCTGCGCTTGGTTCGCGGCCTCTCCCCCTCGAACCGTTTTGGTTTTTTTCAGCTATTCTAAAAAGCCTGCTTAACTTATGTCAGATGCTAGGAATGTGACCCGCGAGCCTTTGGCGATCGTCGGGATGGCCTGTCGCTTTCCCGGAGGGGTTTCCGATCCGGACTCATTCTGGCAGCTCATGGTGGACAAGCGCTCCGGTATCATCCCGGTGCCGAACGAACGTTGGAATCGCGAACGATGGTATCATCCGAACGCCGAGATTCCCGGAAAAATGATCACCAAGTGGGCGGGATTCGTTCACGATTTCGACCGTTTCGACGCTCAGTTTTTCGGAATCTCGCCGCGGGAAGCCCTGCGCATGGATCCCCAGCAGCGCTGGCTGTTGGAGGCGGCCTGGGAATCTCTGGAAGACGCCGGTTTTCCGCCGGTGGATCTGCGCGGATCGGACACGGGCGTGTTCATCGGGATCGCCTCGAACGATTACGCCAACGTGGCGCAGAGCGACCCGAAGAACGTCGACGTTCACACGAACTCGGGTTCGACGCTGTCGATCGCCTCGAACCGGATCGCCTACCTTTTCGACCTGAAAGGCCCCGCCGTCTCGGTGGATACGGCCTGTTCATCGGCTCTCGTCGCTGTGAATCTGGCCTGCGAAAGCATTTGGTCGGGCCAGAGTACCATGGCCCTGGCCGGCGGCGTGAACGCGCTTCTGACTCCCGACGCCTCGATCGGTTTCTCCAAGGCCTCGATGCTTTCACCGAGTGGCCAGTGTTTTGCCTTCGATGATCGCGCCAACGGCTACGTGCGTGGCGAAGGCGCCGGGGTCATCGTGATCAAGCCGCTTCGTCAGGCTCTTGCGGACGGCGACCGCGTTTACTGCACCATTCGCGCGGCGGTGATCAACCAGGACGGGAATACCTCCTCGATGACGGTTCCCGGTGTAGAAACGCAGGCCGAGATGCTTCGCATCGCCTACGGACAGGCCGGGATGGCGCCGAAACGCGTTCGCTACATGGAAGCCCATGGCACCGGCACGCCGGTGGGCGATCCGATCGAAACCCGCGCGCTCGGCCAGGTGTTGGCCCAGGGACGGGATGAGAATGATTGGTGCCTCATTGGCTCGATCAAAACCAATATTGGTCACCTCGAATCCGGTTCCGGGGTCGCCGGCCTGATGAAGGCCGCACTGGTGCTGCACCACGACCAGGTGCCGCCAAATCTGAACTTCAAGAAGCCGAATCCGAACATCCCCTTCGAGGAGTTCAAGTTGAGGGTGGCGACGGAATTGCAGGCGCTGCCTCATCTGGACGGAGAGTTGCCGGTCACGGCGGTAAACAGCTTCGGTTTTGGAGGAACGAATGCCCACATCGTTCTCGAGGCGAATCCGGAAACCTACGACGAAAAAGGGCGGCGGAAGATTTCGGTGCCGGTTTCCGCCAAACCGGCAGAGAAGGCGGATCGACCGATGCTTCTCCCGATTTCCGGCAGAACCGATGATGCCTTGCGGGACGCGGCCGTGAAATGGCGCCATTTCCTCCGCGATGGCTATGAAGAATTGGCCGATCTGACCGCCTCGGCGGGGAAACTTCGCGAGCACCTCGAGCAGCGTCTCGTCGTGATGGGACGCGACCGCGATGAACTCTGCCACCAGATCACCCAGTGGCTCGCCGGAGATGGTGGGGACGGCGTGATCGTCGGGAAACCGGCCGGTGAGGTGCATCCGCTCGTCTTTGTGTTCACCGGCCAGGGCGCCCAGTGGTGGAAAATGGGACAGGAACTGCTGGAGCGGGAACCCATTTTCCGCAAAGTCCTCGAAGAGATCGATTTCCATCTCAAGCCGCTCGCCGGCTGGTCGCTGATCGAGGAGATGTCGCGCGACGAAGCGTCGTCCCAGATCAATCGCACCAACATCGCCCAGCCCGCCATTTTCGGTCTCCAGGTCGGTCTAGCCGAACTCTGGAAAAGCTGGGGCGTCGAACCCGGCAAGGTCGTCGGGCACTCCGTCGGTGAAGTCGCCGCCGCCTACGTGGCCGGTGCCTACACGATGGAAGACGCGGTCAAGGTCATCTACCACCGCAGCCGCCTCCAGGATACCACCGGCGGTCACGGTCGTAT
>JAGRPB010000298.1 GCA_020439945.1 Verrucomicrobiia bacterium | reverse complement strand
TCCGAGAGGCGTAGCCAGGGATTGAGGTAGGGGACTGAGGTGTCGAACCGGGGTTCCAAGTCGTTCCGCCACTGGTCCATGGCGGCGTAACGTTCGAAGAGGGCCAACTCGTCGGCGAGGTCGATGAGCAACTGATCGATCACCGCGGGATCGATCTCCTCGACCGTCTCGCCTCCATCCCTGAACGGTTTCCCTGTCACGTTTCTGATGCGGTCTTCCTCTTCGTCCGTGAGGGTGAAGTTTCGAAAGTCCGGGAAAGGATTGCGATCCGGATCGAACGCGGGAGCCGGAAGCGCCAGGTCGGAGTCGTCGATCGGCGCGATGTCGCGATTCGCGACCAGATAGATGGCGAACAGGAAGAGGAAGGTCAGGCCGACCAGCCACCAGACACGGGCGGCGGTGGAAAGAGGCTCTCGGGGCATCGAGGCCAGCGTCTCAGGAATCGGGGAAACATTCAATCTTTCCCGCGCTCGCCAAGACCCTTCAATCGCAACAGCGCCACCACCGACATCACGTCGCGGACCTCGCCGCGCTCGGCCATGGCGATGGCCTCGACGAGCGGGAGTCGCTTCACGGCGATCTGCTCGGTGTCCTCAGGATCGCGTTCGGTCTGGGAAAGATCGCGCGCCACGTAGAGCCACGCCCTCTCGTCGCTGACGCTGTTGGAGAGTTGAAGTTCACCCATCAGAAGCTCGTAGCTCCCGGCAACCAGTCCCGTCTCTTCCCGCAATTCTCGGGCCGCGGATTCCAGCAGATCCTCGCCTTCCGGGCAGCCTCCTTCGGGAATCTCCCACTCGTAGGTGTCCTGGGTGTAGCGATACTGTCCCACCAGCCAAGTGAAGCCCTCCTCGTCGATCGGCACGATGCCCACGGCACGGTTCCGGTATTCCACCACGCCATAGATGCCGCGCCCGCCGGCGGGATTGGTGACCTGATCTTCGCGCACCCGGATCCAGGGATTCTCATAGATCGGCTTCGAGTCGTGGGTGATCCACGGATTGCTCTGGTCGGGTTCTTCGGGCATGAGGTGGCTCTTACCAACGGATTGTGTCGGATTTTTTCAAGACAGATCCGAAATGACCGCGTAAATTCAGCGCTCCATGATTTGGGATCAACGTTCTGGCAGGATTTCGAGAAAAACAGGGGGCTTTTTGGCGTCCGTGGTAGCCATCTGCGTCCTGGCTTCCTGTCAGGCTCCTCCTCCCGGGAGTCTGGAGGCATTGGATCCGACCACGGGCGCGGCGGTCGCAGAGGAATTGAGAATTCCGCCCAATTTCCTCTCCACGACGGATCCCGCACTCCAGAAATGGCTCACCGAACCCTTCGAAGTCGAATACCGGAACATGACGCCGACCCTGATTTTCGATCAGCCGCCCATTGCCGATATCCGCTACGAAACCCGGAATCTGCCCGAGGAAGCGCCTCTGTATCACCTGAAGTCATCGTCGATGTCACGGCGGGAGATCCTCTGGGATATCGCCGAATTCTGGCATCTCGACATGGAATTCAGTTTCGACGAGCGAGGCAATCCCGCCTACGTGTTGGTCACCGGTCACTGAAAAGTGGGGCAGATTTGAAATCTGCCGCCATGCAACCGTGTCTGGTTCGCGACGCCATTGAGGGAATTCGCGAATCTCAAGACCGTTTCGTCAATTGGTACCTTTGAGGACAATTGGCAAACAGGGGCGGTTCCGGCGGGCAAATTGAAGAACGCTCGGAGTGTGTTCGACCGGGTACTTCACTCGGATAGGGAAAAACCATTGAATGCAGTGGGCAAGATTTTCAGACCCCCAGCATCCGCGCGCGGGCGATGGCGCGGAGCATGCCCTTGGCCTTGTTGACGGTCTCGACGTATTCGTTGGTCGGGACGCTGTCGGCGACGACACCAGCGCCGGCCTGGACGTAGGCTTTGTCATCCTTGAGAACGACGGTGCGGAGGGCGATGCAGCTGTCGTGGTTGCCGTCGAAACCGAAGTAGCCGACGGCACCGGAGTAGGCGCCGCGCTTGGCCTTTTCGAGTTCGTTGATGATCTGCATGGCGCGGACCTTGGGGCTGCCGCTGACGGTGCCGGCGGGGAAGGTGGCGCGCATGACATCGTAGGCGGTATGCTCCGGGCTGAGCTTTCCGGATACATCGCTGACGATGTGCATGACGTGGCTGTATCGCTCGATGACTTTGAAGCGACCGGGCGTGACGCGGACGGAATTGAATTCGGAGACACGGCCGACATCGTTGCGGGCGAGGTCGACGAGCATGATGTGCTCGGCGAGTTCCTTGGGATCGCTGAGGAGGTCATCGGCGAGTGCTTCGTCTTCCTCGGGGGTCTTGCCTCTCCAACGGGTTCCCGCGATGGGTCGAATCTCGATTTTTCCGTCGATGGCGCGGACGTGAACTTCGGGCGAACTGCCCACGAGGGCAAACTCGTCGCCGAACTGGAGGCAGAACATGTAGGGCGAGGGATTGACGAAACGCAGGGCGCGGTAGAGGTCGATCGGTTTACCGGGAAACTCGGCCTCGAATCGCTGCGAAGGCACGACCTGGAAGATGTCGCCGGCGAGGATGTATTCCTTGGCGGCCTCGACCATGGCCTCGTATTCGGCCTGGGTCGTGTTGCTCCGCGGTTCTTCGTCGGGCGGCTCCTCCATGAGGGAGAAGGGCGCGAAGGTCATCGGCGCGGACAGCTGGGCGACGATCTCGTCCACCTTTTCCCGGCCGGATTCGTAGGCGGCTTCGAGATCGGAAAAGTCTTCGGTAAAGACATTGGCGACGACCTGGAGTTTGCGGAATCGGTGATCGAAGATGACGAGGGTATCGGTGACGAGGAACACCATGTCGGGCAGGCCGAGTCCTTCGTCGGGCGGTCCGGGCACGGTGGGTTCGAAAAAGCGCACCATGTCGTAGCCGAGAAAACCGA
>JAGRPB010000297.1 GCA_020439945.1 Verrucomicrobiia bacterium | reverse complement strand
TGACGTGTCCGCCATGCAGGCAGATCTCGGCTGAAGCCAGCGGAGTTTCGATTTTCAGAAAAGGAAATCCGCCCGGACCGGGTTCGAAACCGAGCCGTTCCGACACCGCAAAACGCGCATTGAGACTTTCGATCTCTTCACTCACAGGCTTTCAGCTAAGGGCCGAATGCCGCGTGGCGCAAGCGTCCCGCCGATCCCACCCGAGGCAGGGCGTGGTCTCCACTTCTGACTCGGGTGTGACTCCTCCTTTGCTTGCCGTTGGCACGGCAACGGCTATGGGAAGAGAGCCTCCCCCATCACCTCCATGCAATTCTTCGTCCAAAGTTCCCTCCACTACCAGGTCTCGGGTCCGTCGACCCTGCTCTGTTCGCTGAAGTGCGTGAAGACACCGAGCCAGGAGGTGCTCAACGAATCGCTCTCCACCAGTCGCGACACCTACCGATCCGACATGTCGCTGGGCCTGGAGGAAAACCGCTTCACCCTGTTCGAAACTTCCGAAGCCGGTCCGCTCTCGATTTTCTACGAGGCGACGGCTTCGACCTCGGTGCAGACCGTGCCCTTCGCGGAGATCAACAACCAGGACGTGCACACCCTGGATCCGGCGGTGATTCCCTACCTGTTCCCCAGCCGTTACGCGCCGGCCGATCGGATGCGGGCGGTGGCCAACGATCACTTCGGCGGCATCCAGGGACACCTCGACCAGGCGCTCGCCATCGAGGACTGGCTCAACAAGCACATCGCCTACGCCCCCGGCTCGTCGAAGGAACAGTACTCGGCGATGGAAACCTACGAGAACCGGTCCGGAGTCTGCCGCGATTTCGCCCACCTCGGAATTGCGCTCTGCCGCGCCCTGAGCATCCCGGCCCGCTACGTGACGGTCTACGCCTTCCAGCTGCAGCCCCAGGATTTCCACGCCGTCTTCGAAGTCTACGTCGGGGGCCGCTGGTATCTCATTGACGGCACCCGCATCGCGCCGCTCAACGGCATGATCCGCATCGCCCAGGGCCGCGACGCGGCCGACGCGGCCGTGGCCACCCTGTTCGGGAACATCGCCGGGACCGGCATCGAGGTGAACACCCTGGTTGGGAAAGACGAGACGGAGGTCTTCCAACCGCTGAACCGGGCCGACCTGCGGAACGCGGGAAATGCGTTGTGTCTGGGGTGAAAGGTGGAGCGCCATCACAAGCGTAGCGGAGCTGGACGAAATCAACCGGGTCGCCCCGCGGATTCCGATAGGGCGACAGGATTGTCGCCCCTCCCTTCCTCCCGCGAATCGGGCGCGACTTTCCGATTTCCAACCTGGTCGGTGCAACGCTAGAGTTCCGTCATGAAACCTCACCTCATTCCCGTTTCCACCCTCGCCGTGATGGCGGCTTTCGCCCTCGGCTCGTTCTCCACCCAGGCGGCGGATTCCGCAGCGTCGGATGATTTTTCCGGCAAGGAACTCTCCTCGAACTGGGCCGCCGCCAAGGGCGCTTGGACGATCGAGGACGGCAAGCTCAAGGGCGTGGAACTCGCCGCCGACAAGCACGCCGCGGTGCTCACCTACAAGGCCCCGCACACGGACTCGAAGGTCAGCCTTTCCTTCGAACTCGCCGGCAGCAAGGGATTCCACCTCAGCTTCAATCACGCGAAGGGTCACCTCTTCCGCGTTCTCGTCACGGAAAAGGACGTGACCGTGCGCACCGATGCCGACAAGAAAGACCCGTCCTCCAAAGCGGAACTGATCGGGAAAGCCGAGGCCGGGATCGGGCAGGGCGAAACGCACACCCTGACGTGCGAAACGAAAGGCGACACCGTCACCGTCAGTCTCGACGGCAAGGAAATCGTCTCCGGCAGCAACGCGTCCATCGCCACGGAAAAGACCGGTTACCGGCTCGTGGTCCAGGGCGAAGGCGTTCTCTTCGACGATTTCAAGATCGCTCATCTCGAGTGAGCCTGAGTCCGCGAACGCGATGGCGTTTTTTCCAAGCTTGAACCAGGCGCGCCGGATCGTTTCCGGCGCGCTTTTCTTTCTGATCGCGTTTCCGGTATTCGCCGGAGCTGACGATACTGCCTCGGCGGACGTCCTCGTCTACGGTTCCACGCCCGGTGGCTTCTGTGCCGCGATCGCCGCCGCGCGCGAAGGGGCTTCCGTGATCCTGCTCGAACCGACGGCCCACGTTGGCGGGGTGAACACGGGCGGGCTGAGTTTCAGCGATTCCAACCAGACGGTGCGAACCACCGTGATGGGTCTTTTTCACGAATGGCATACCCGCGTGGCTGAGGATTATGCGTCGCGTGGCGTCGAGCTGAACTACGACGTTAACGTCAAGGACCAGAGCAAGTGGACCTACGAACCGAGCGTGGCGATGCGGGTGACGATGGCGATGCTCGACGAGGCCGGGGTCCGGGTGATCACCGGGCAACCGCTGGTATCGGTGGATAAAGATGGCGCCCGGATCACGCGGCTGAAAACGACCGGTGAAACCTACGCGGCCCGCGCCTTCGTCGACGCCACCTACGAGGGCGACCTGATGGCGGCGGCGGGCGTGAGTTGGACCATCGGCCGCGAAGGTCGCGAGGAGTTCGGCGAATCCCTGGCCGGAAAACAGTATCCGAAAACGACGATGCCGATTTCCGGATTCGATGAAAACGGGAACCTGCTCCCGTTCATCACCACCGCCGATGCCGGACCGGAAAAAGCGGGCGACCGAAACGTGATGGTCTATTCGTTCCGGCTCTGCCTGACCAAGGAACCAGGGAACCGCGTTCCCTTTCCCGAGCCCTCTGCCTATGATCCCGCGCGTTTCGAGGCGGTGCGCCGCTACTTCGCCGAGGAGAAGCGCCCCATCCTGCTCTGGGACATCTACCCGCTGCCCGGCGGAAAATTCGACGCCAACAACGGGATCGGGAAGCAGTTCTCGATGGGACTGGTCGGCGCCTGCGTCGGTGTAGGGAAAGAGTGTA
>JAGRPB010000296.1 GCA_020439945.1 Verrucomicrobiia bacterium | reverse complement strand
GAAGGTGCTGGACATTCCCGCCACCTCGCAAATGCTGCTGTTTTCCACCACCAGCCTTCAGCTCCGGTTTATTTCACCGCGGAATCCCCGCTCCCTCTTTTTCAACGAGGACGTTTACCTCGGCTACATCCCCGGGGGGCGGATCGAGATCATCTCCCTCGATCCCGAGGTGGGCGGCATTTTCTACATCTTCGACATCCCGCAAAACGGCGCCCGCCCGGTGGTGGAGCGCTCCGAGCGCTGCATGAACTGCCATGCCGACGACGACACGCGCCAGGTGCCCGGTATCGCGATCAAATCGGTCATTCCCGGTCCCACCGGCGGTTCGCTGAATTCCTACCGCCGCGAGCAGATCGGGCACCAGATCCCGTTTTCCGAGCGCTTCGGCGGCTGGCATCTCACCAGTGGCGAGGAGATCGGGCACCATTGGGGAAATCTGATCGGCCGCCTCTCCAACGGCGAGATGTCCACCCAGAAACTCGAGCCGGGAACCCTCTTCAGTTGGGACAAATACCCGGTCGCCACCAGCGACATCCTGCCTCAGTTGATCCACGAGCATCAGGGCGGCTTCGTCGACCGCGTGGTGGAGGCCTCCTACCGGGCACGGGCTTATCTTCACGAGGGAAACGGGCGCCTCACGAACCGCGTTCACATCGAGACCTTGAAAAAGACCGCCGACGAGCTGGTGCGCTACCTGCTCTTCGCCGACGAGGCGGAATTTCCCCGCGGCGGGATCGCCTACGACACGGCCTACGCCGAGGATTTTGCCCGTCACGCCAAACGGTTGCCGAATGGAGCTTCCCTGCGCGATCTCGACATGGAGACTCGCCTTTTCAAATACCGGTGCAGCTACATGATCGACACCGCGATTTTTCGGGGCATTCCCGACGTCTTCAAACAGCACGTCTATCGCCGGCTCGGCGAGGCGCTGAGTGTCGAGAAGCCGGACCCGGCATTCGGTTACCTCCCGTCCCGCGAAAAACAGGCCATCCAGGCCATCCTGCGCGGCACGCTGGAGGATCTTCCGAAGGGTTGGTAGCGAGCGGCCGGGAAACGACCGACCCAACAGGGTATGGTCGCCGACCCAACCCTGTTGGGTTCCCGCCGGACGGGCGTGAATGAATGCCCGGCGGGGAGTGGCACAAACCTTGCTCTTTGAAGGGGATTGCCCCCAAAATTCATGTTTCAGTCCTATCAGAAAGAATCCTTTTTCGACGAAATGTTCGTCGGAGAGGATGAATCGGTTTTTCCCCATTACCAGGGGCTGCGTGAGCGCCTGGGGCGTCTGGACGATGCTGAGATCAGTGAGAAACAGCGGCGGGTGGACACGAGTTTTCTGGAGCAGGGGGTCACCTTCACCGTCTATGGGGACGATCGCGGGACGGAGCGCATTTTTCCCTTTGATCTGATTCCGCGCATCATTCCCGACACGGAATGGAGGACGATCGAGCAAGGGCTGACGCAACGGATCATCGCGCTGAATCTGTTTCTCCACGACATCTATCACGATGAACGGATCGTCAAAGAGGGAATCGTTCCCGAGGAGGTGGTGAAATCGGCGGCGCACTACCGTCCGGAGATGAGGGGCGTGGATGTGCCGAAAGACATCTACATTCACATCTGCGGGACGGACCTGATCCGAGACGCGGAGGGGCGCTACCTCGTGCTGGAGGACAACGGGCGCTGCCCGTCGGGCGTGTCCTATTTGCTGGAAAACCGGGAGGCGATGAAGCGGGCCTTTCCGCGACTCTATCGTGACTACGGGGTGCGCCCCGTGGATCATTATCCGGAATTGTTGCTGAAGACGTTGCGGCATCTTTCTCCGCGACCGGGGCAGGCGCCGGTGTGTGTGTTGCTGACGCCGGGGGTTTACAACAGCGCCTATTTCGAACACACCTTTCTCGCGCGGAAGATGGGAATCGAAATCGTCGAAGGCCGCGACCTGATCGTGCTGGATGGATTCGTTTATATGCGGACTACGCGAGGGTTGGTGCAGGTGGACGTCATCTATCGACGGTTGGATGACGATTTTCTGGATCCGGTGGTGTTTCGCGACGATTCGATGCTGGGGGTGCCGGGCATCATGGACGCCTATTTGAAGGGGAACGTGGCCTTGGCCAACGCGGTCGGCACGGGGGTGGCGGACGACAAGGTGACCTACGCTTATGTGCCGGAGATGATCCGATTCTATCTCGATCAGGACCCGATCCTGGAAAACGTCCCGACTTACCTCGCGTGGCGTGACGAGGATCGGCAATATATGCTCGAGAATCTTCCCAAACTCGTGGTAAAGGCCGCCAACGAGTCCGGTGGTTACGGAATGCTGATGGGACCGACGTCGACTGCGGCCGAGCGGGAGGATTTCGCCGCGAAAATCCGTCAGACACCCCGGAATTTCATCGCCCAACCGGTGGTGTCGCTCTCCCGCCATCCGACGATCTGCGGTGACAACCGGATCGAGGGCCGTCACGTCGACTTGCGACCGTTTATTTTGTACGGCGAAGACATCGAGATTATTCCGGGCGGGTTGACTCGGGTGGCGCTGCGGAAAGGGTCGCTGGTGGTGAATTCCTCCCAGGGCGGGGGGAGCAAAGACACCTGGGTGCTTTACCACTGAACCAACCCGATTTTTCGGAGATTCGTTTTCAATCCGATCATGCTATCCCGTGTCGCCGACAGTCTCTACTGGTTGAGCCGCTACCTCGAGCGTGCGGAGAATCTCGCGCGCATGGTGGACGTGTGCCGATACGACGCGCTTGACGCGGTGCTCGGCGACAGCGGCGAGACCTGGCGACCGATTCTCTATGCGATGTGCTCGGAGGAGGCCTATCAAGTGGCGCGGCGGTCGCGTTCCGAGGAACTGGATGTCGGGCGATTCATCACCTTTGCGGACGAGAATCCGGACTGCATCCGCCATTGCATCGCCCACGCTCGGGAAAACGCGCGGATGGTTC